>NZ_BAAHSG010000006.1:0-298707 GCF_054660775.1 Allocoprococcus similis | reverse complement strand
ATTGACTTCACGTGTATCTCCTGCTTTTTTGATCTTAATATCTGAAGTTTTTTTCGCAATTGCTTTTACCAGAATTCCTGCCGGTCTTGCGTGGATTCCCTGTGCATCTGTTACTACATACTTAAATTCTTTCATGATTCAACACTCCTGTTCTTTAAAAATTATTTAGAAAATTTACAAGTTACTGCTCTGCTTTCAATGGCTTTTTGAGTAATACAATTCCCGCCATTGCTACAACAGCTCCTACAACCAATGCTATCAAAAACATCAATGGGTTGTCAATAATTCCGATGACAAAAATCCCTCCGTGCGGAGCTCTTGATCCGCATCCAAACATCATGGATAATGCGCCTGCTACTGCAGAACCAACCACACATGGCGGAATGATTCGAAGCGGATCAGATGCTGCAAATGGAATGGCTCCTTCTGTAATAAAGGAAAGTCCCATAATGTAGTTTGTGATAGTTGTCTGCTGTTCACTCTTTGTGAAACGGTTTTTAAAAAATGTGGTGGCAAGTGCGATTGCGATCGGCGGAACCATACCTCCGATCATAACAGATGCCATAATATCAAACTGTCCACTTGCGATGGACGCCGTTCCAAATACATATGCCGCTTTGTTGAACGGTCCGCCAAAATCAATGGACATCATACCTGCAAGAACCGCTCCCAGAAGCATCTTGCTGGATTCTCCCATTCCGGAAAGGACATTGTTCAGCCAGGTGTTAAATGCGCCTACCGGCGGATTTACGATGAAGATCATGAATACACCCATGATCAGGATTCCGAAGAATGGATACAGAAGAACCGGTTTTGTCCCTTCCAGAGTTTTCGGAAGCTTGTCAAATAATTTTTTCAGTCCGATCATCAGATAACCTGCTGCAAATCCGGCGATCAGTGCACCGAAGAATCCGGATGAGATCCATGCATCTTCAGCAAGGAATACAGAGGTTCCGGCTTTTGCAAGAAGTCCGCCTACGATACCAGGCATCAGCGCCGGTCTGTCACCGATTGCCATTGCGATATAACCGGCAAGGATCGGGAACATCATCCCAAATGCTGTATTTCCAACGGTGTTGAAGAATCTTGCAAGTGGAGTTCCGCTACCAAATGCTGCTGTACCTGCATTTGCACCGTCAACCAGGAAAGAAAGTGCGATCAGGATTCCACCGCCGATTACGAACGGAAGCATATGGGATACTCCATTCATCAGGCTCTTATAAATCTTACGTCCGATGGTATCTCCGTCAGATGATGCACCCCCCTCTTCTGTTGCTCCGCCCTTGCTGTGATAAACTGGAGCGTTTCCGCTCAAGGCACGTTCGATCAGCTCCTGTGCTTTGTTGATTCCGTCAGATACCTTTGTACTGATCAGCGGCTTGCCGTCAAATCTTGCCATTGCGACATCCTTGTCGGCTGCAATAATGATACAGTCACAGGCAGCGATTTCTTCCGGTGTCAGTACGTTCTTGGCACCACCGGATCCGTTTGTTTCTACCTTGATGGTAACTCCCATTTCTTTCGCTTTCTTTTCCAGACCTTCCGCCGCCATGTAAGTATGGGCGATACCGGTCGGGCATGCGGTAACTGCGAGGATCTGATACGGTTTTGCAGATGCATCCGCCGGAGCCTCTGCTTTTTCTTCTGCTTCTTCCGGGAATTTTTCTTTCTCGGCTGCATCAACATAAGCAAGAAATTCATCAACATCCTTTGCATGAAGCAGATTGTTTCTGAAATCCTCATCCATCAGAAGCATGGACAGACGACTGAGTACTTCCAGATGTACATTGTCCTCTGTATTCGGTGCTGCGATCAGGAAAATAAGGTATGCCGGTTCTCCGTCCAGAGAATCGTAGTCTACACCCTCCGGAAGTACCATGGCTGCAAGTCCCGGTGCGCTTACCGCTTCAGTCTTGCCATGCGGGATTGCAATGCCTTCACCAATTCCGGTAGTTCCTTCTTCTTCTCGTTTGAAGACGGTGTCACGATAGGTGTCAATGTCATTGATGTTCCCGCCTTTTGCCATCAGATCGACCATTTCACGGATGACCTGCTCTTTGGATTCTGCCTTGCCATTGAGGCAAATACTTTGCTTTTTGAGTAAGTCTGTAATCTTCATCTTGTCATTTCCTCCCATTTGGTTTTATATATGATACACTTCTGCCGGTTCACCAAGAAGTGCAACAATCTCATCTCTTGTAGCGAGCCATGAACAGAATGCCGAAGCACTTCCTGCCGTCACACCCAGCCGAAATGCTTTTTCCATATCTTTTGTATTCAGATATCCGGTAATAAATCCTGCCACCATAGAATCACCTGCGCCAACAGAATTGACAACCTTTCCTTTCGGAGGCATGGTCTCATAGACTTTTCCCTCCTTTGTCACAAGGATTGCTCCGTCACCTGCCATGGATACCAGTACATGCTGTGCTCCAAGTGCCTGTAACTTCTTCGCATGAATGATGATGTCTTCTTTTCTCTTCAGTTCTACGTTAAACATCTCACCTAACTCATGGTTGTTCGGTTTGATCAGGAACGGATGATATTTCATAACTTTTAAAAGGAGATCCTTCGTTGCATCCACTACAAAACGGATTTCTTTTCCGGAAAGTCTCTCCAGGATCCTCTCATAAATATCTTCCGGCAGAGTATTCGGAATACTTCCTGCAAGGATCAGTACATCGCCTTCTTCCAGCTTATCCAGCTTTTCATATAATGACTGGATCGCTTCTTCTGTGATAACCGGTCCCTGTCCGTTGATCTCAGTCTCAGTTCCTGCATTGATCTTTACATTGATTCGGCTGTTGCCTTCTTTTAATGGGATAAAATCTGTCTCACATCCGAACTCTTCCAGCATCTTTTCCAGTACATCTCCGGTAAATCCTGCCTTGAATCCAAGCGCTTTGCTCTTAATTCCCAGATTGGAAAGGATCACAGATACGTTGTTTCCTTTTCCTCCCGGATAGATATGTTCGCTTGTTGTCCGGTTGATCTCTCCCGGGATCAGCTGATCTGCCTGTACCACATAGTCCAGAGACGGGTTAAATGTCACTGTGTAAATCATTATTTTGCAACCTCCACAATATTTTTATATTTGTTAAATGTAGCATCCTTAAGCTTTGTTGTAATGATGTCCGCTGCATCCAGTTCTGAAAATGTCACCGGTGCTACCTGACCGAATTTGGTTGAATCTGCAAGGATGTAAGCCTTTGCGCTTCTTAAGATTGCCATCTCTTTGATCGCAGCCTCCCGGATATCCGGTGTGGTGCATCCACTCTCTATATGAATCCCATTGGTTCCGAAGAATCCTTTTGTGAAATGGTATCTTCCCAGGGTTTTCATTGCTTCCTCTCCGACCAGTGCCAGCGTTGCTTCTTTTAATTCTCCACCGATCAGATAGACTTTACATCCTTTCTGTGTCAGCTTCTTCGCATGCATGATCCCGTTTGTCACATACACAGCGTCCTGCTCTGTCAGGAAGTCAATCAGGAAATCTGTAGTCGTTCCGGCATCGATATAAACAAAATCATCTTTTTCAATCAAAGCTGCCGCATACTTTCCGATCTGTACTTTTTCATCGATGTTCAGATCCTGTCTGACTGCAACAGATTCATCTCTGGTGTACTGCGCCATATTGACTGCGGTTGCACCACCATGTACCTTGATCAGCTTTCCTTTTTTATGAAGTGTTGTCAGATCTCTTCGTATAGTTGATTCTGATGTATCCAGAAGCTCGGTCAGTTCCTGAACAGTTATAGTCTTGTGTTCTTCGACTAGTTTCAGGATCTCGCGGAATCTTTCTTCTGCAAGCACTTTATTCACCTCCATTTGACTGTTTCTGATTATTTTGATTGTATTTTTTTGATATTTAATCATTTTCAATCATTTATTTTCTTTTCCATTCATCTTTAAATCTAATATATCGCCATTTTCAGTCAAAGTCAATCATTTTCGCTCATAAATAACTACCAAAAAATATCGTGTGATTTTGTGCATTTTAACGGGGAGGCAGTGAACCAAGAACAAACCTTTACACATTCTTATATTTTGTAAGATAATTATTTCTATCCACATAAGTGAAATTTTTTCTTATACTAAAAAAACCAAAGCACTTTTCAAGTTATGTTGAGTGATAACTTCTCTTTAAGTGCGTTGGCTTTTTTATCTCAGATATTATAATTTAAGCGAAATCGAACAGAGACAGCTGGTTTGTCTCCGGGAGGTCGCCCAGCAGACCCATATCTGCCATCAAGTCAACCAATGTTTTGCTGACTTTTGTTCTTTGACGGAAGTCATCCTTTGAAAGGTATGGTCCGTCTTTAGCGGCAATTTCCATGGCCTCGGCGGCTTTATCGCCCATGCCGTCAATGGTGTTGAACGGTGGAAGGAGCTTGTCGCCGACGATCTGGAATTTGGATGCTTTGGATTTGTAGATATCGATCGGTAAAAAATCAAATCCTCTGGCATACATTTCCAGTACATTTTTCATATCTTTTAAGGTATCCTGATCTTTTTTACTGAGCTGATTGAGTTCTGCTCTTCTTTTATATTCTTTCATATGGTAGAGAAGCTTTTCTTTTCCCTGTCCCATCAGTTCGTAAGAAAATGCAGATGCACGGATTCCGAAGTATGCCGCATAATAGGCAAGCGGATAATTGATCTTGCAGTAGGCAATCCGGTATGCCATCATGACATAAGCTGCAGCATGGGCTTTCGGGAACATGTATTTGATCCGCTCACAGGACCAGATATACCATTCCGGCACGTCATGCTCCAGCATATCTTTTTTAAACTGCGGCCATTCCTTACATTTTCCTTTTGCAACGGTTCCTTTACGCACACGTTCCATGATCGTGAAGGATTCTTCACTTTCAACGCCTTTGTTGATCAGATAAGTCATGATATCATCACGGGTACAGATTGCCGTGGAAATGGTTGCCTTCCCTTCTTCAATCAGCGTCTGTGCATTGTTCAGCCACACATCTGTTCCATGAGACAGACCGGAAATACGGATCAGGTCCGAAAGCGTCTTTGGCTTGGTATCAATTACCATCTGGATAACAAAATCTGTTCCAAATTCCGGTACTCCCAGGCAGCCAAGCGGACAGCCGTCAATATCCTCCGGTGTGATGCCGAGCACCTCCGTCCCTGCAAAAAGCCCCATTACACCCGGATCATCCAATGGAATATCGGTCGCTTTAAATACATTATTCACCCCATCGTATTCGTTGTCCATCGCATCGGAATTGATCAGCTCTTCCAGCGTTTTGATCATGGTCGGATCATCATGTCCGAGAATATCCAGTTTCAAAAGGTTGTGGTCGATGGAATGGTAGTCAAAGTGTGTGGTGATAATGTCCGTCGTCATATCATTTGCCGGATGCTGGATCGGGGTAAATGAATTGATGTCCTCCCCATGTGGAAGAACAACGATTCCACCAGGATGCTGTCCGGTACTTCGGCGGATTCCGGTACAGCCAGCTACGATACGGTCGATCTCGCAGTTTCGCTTACGGTCACCACGCTCCTCATAATAATTCTTCACATATCCATAAGCCGTCTTTTCTGCAAGTGCGGCAATGGTTCCGGCACGGAAGGTCTGACCCTTTCCGAAAATAACCTCCGTATACTTATGCGCTTTACTCTGGTAATCTCCGGAGAAGTTCAGGTCGATATCCGGCTCTTTGTTTCCCTTGAATCCAAGGAAAGTCTCAAATGGAATGTCAAATCCGTCTTTGACCAGCTTCTGTCCACAGACCGGACAGTTCTTATCCGGCATATCGTGTCCGCAGCCGCCCACATATTTTTTCACTTCTTCCGAATCAAAATCACTATAGTGACAATTGCTGCAATAGTAATGTGGCACCAGAGGATTGACCTCCGTGATTCCTGCCATAGTTGCAACGAACGAAGATCCTACCGAACCACGGGATCCTACCAGGTAACCGTCCTCGTTGGATTTCCATACCAGCTTCTGCGCAATGATATACATAACCGCAAATCCATTGGAAATGATGGAATTCAGCTCTCTTTCCAATCGTTCATGTACAATCTCCGGGAGCGGATCCCCATACATGGAATGGGCTTTATTATAACAGATATCTCGCAGCATCTGGTCGGAATTCTCAATAACCGGAGGACACTTATCCGGGCGGACCGGAGAAATCTTCTCGATCATATCCGCGATCAGATTGGTGTTCTTGATCACAACTTCATATGCTTTTTCCGAACCAAGGTATGCAAATTCATCCAGCATTTCCTCCGTTGTACGAAGGTATAGTGGTGCCTGGTTATCGGCATCTCCAAATCCTTTTCCTGCCATGATGATCCGGCGGTACACCTCATCCTCCGGATCCATGAAATGCACGTCACAGGTTCCCACAACCGGCTTGTGGAACTGTTCACCAAGGCGCACGATCTTCCGGTTCAGATCCATGATATCTTCCATGGAATTAACAGAAGTTACCTTGTCACTTTCTACCATAAAGGCATTGTTCCCAAGTGGCTGGATTTCCAGATAATCATAGAAATCCACGATCTTCGCGATGGTCTCATCCGGCTTTCCATCCAAAAGTGCCCGGTAAAGCTCCCCGGCTTCACAGGCGCTTCCCACGATCAATCCTTCCCGGCGCTCATTTAACACACTTTTCGGAATACGGGGTCTGCGGTTATAGTAGACAAGATGTGATGCCGAAACCAGCTGGTACAAATTCACTCGTCCAATGTCATTTCTTGCAAGGATAATGACATGGTATGTCGGAAGCTTTTTAATGGAATCCGGGTTCAGATTCCCGAATTCATTAACCTTTGAAAGCGTGGTCAGATCCCGCTCTTTGAGCATCTGCACAAATTTCACAAAAATCTCAGCCGTACATCCCGCATCATCTACTGCACGGTGGTGATTCTCCAGTGAAATATTTAAAGCTTTTGCAACGGTATCCAGCTTGAAACGGTTCAGTGCCGGAAGCAGGACACGGGCAAGTGCTACGGTATCTACATAAGTAAAATCTGTCTCAATCTTCTGTCTTTTGCAGTTCTGCTCGATAAATCCCACATCAAAAGAAGCATTGTGCGCCACCAGAACCGCATCGCCAATAAAATCTATAAACTGCGGAAGGATCGTCTCAATGTCCGGCGAACCGATGACCATCTCGTCGGTAATGCTGGTAAGTTCCGTGATACGGAACGGGATCGGTCGTTTCGGATTGACAAAAGTACTGAACTTGTCCGTGATCTTCCCGTCTTCCACTTTTACTGCGCCGATTTCAATAATCCGGTCTGTCACAGCAGAAAATCCGGTTGTCTCGATATCAAATACTACATAAGTACCTTCCAGATCCTGTCCTTTTTCATTCTCTGCAATCTTGGTCAGATCGTCTACCAGATAACCTTCCACTCCATAAATGACCTTGAACGGATCCTCTTTATCCAGATCCTCGATCACATGGTTGGCATCGGTAAAGCCCTGTACCACACCATGGTCAGTGATTGCAATCGCCGGGTGTCCCCAGTCATGTGCCCGTTTAACAAGATCCTTCGCCTCGGAAACCCCGTCCATGTCGCTCATCTTGGTATGACAGTGAAGCTCCACTCTCTTTTCCGGATACTTGTCTTTTCTTGTCACACGGAAGTCCGACGTTTTGCGGATTCCGGTTACGGATCCGATGGTCAGTTCTCCGTCAAATTTATCAATCGTTGTAACACCCTTTATTTTCAGAAATACCCCTTTTTTAATTTCTGCAAGCAGATCCGGAAGCTGGTCGTTTCGGGTAAACATCTTAACCATGATCGTATCGGTAAAGTCGGTCACGGCAAACATGACGATCGTCTTTTCATTCCGGATCTCACGGGTATCGAAACTGATCACCTGCCCGCGGAAGGTGATCTCACCCATCTCCCCGGTAACTGTCTTCAGCTCGATCGGCATATCATCAAAGTCCCGCCCATAGATTACATTCGGATCATCTGAACGCTTGAGCGGATAGTCCCGGCGAACAAAGCTGCCTTTTCCACCTTTGAATCCACCGGATTTGCCCGCAAATTCCTGCTTTTTCGGAGTATCCACCTTCTTCTGCTCCGATTTTGCCTGCGGATTTTCCGATTCTGACTTTCCTTCTGCACTCTTCGCTCTTTCTGCTTTCTTCTTTGACACGCCGTCGGTTTCTTTTCCTTTCGTTTCGGCATCCTCCGTGGCATGCTGTGCCTGCAGCTTCTGGTTCCGTTCCCTGATCGCATCTACTTCCTGTTGAAGCTGCATCTCGTTGAATTTCTTGTATTTGCTCTCTTTTACCTCTTCATAGTCGATCTCCACATCCACTGGCACATGAAAACGATTCTCAAAGACATCCTTCAGATAGCTGGTGATCTCGCTGGTCTTTCCTTCGGCAACAATGGTATCTGCCATGGTCAGACACATAGTACGTTCCCCTTCGAAGCGGCACTTCGCCTTCTGGAACATATTTTTCTCCAGCACACTTTTCTGCTCCAGTTCAAATAGAATGCTCTCCTTGTAGGCATGCATCAGGTTCTCCGGCGTATACTGCTCGGAAAGCCGGTATTCCTCGACGATCGTCACCGGAATATTTCCCTGCGAAAACAGCTGTTCCTCAATCTGGTTCTCCACATAACATACCGTTTTCTTCGGGATCAGATGGGTGCTGTAAATATAAACCTTGATATGATTTCTGGCTGAAGTGGAGGTGATTTTCGTCACCTCCACCTTTTCAAACAGCATATGGCTGTCGTTATCCATATTCAATGTTGGAAACACATCAAAAAATAGCTTTGTCATCTTCTATTCGCCCCAATGTTCCAGTTCATTACGAAGTGCATCTAAAAGCTCATCCTCTTTTACTTTACGGATGATCTCTCCCTTCTTGATCAGAAGTCCTTCTCCGATTCCCCCTGCGATTCCAAGATCTGCCTCTCTTGCTTCTCCAGGTCCATTTACCACACATCCCATAACCGCAACTTTGATATCAAGTGGAAATTCAGCAACCATCGTCTCTACCTGGTTGGCAAGTCCGATCAGATCGATCTTGGTACGTCCACAGGTCGGGCAGGATACGACTTCAATTCCACCTTTTCTGAGTCCCAATGCTTTCAGAATCAGTTTCGCACTCTTAATTTCTTCCAGAGGATCCCCTGTTAGTGATACACGGATCGTATCGCCAATTCCCTGATAAAGGATGATTCCAAGTCCTACAGAAGATTTGATGTTGCCTGAAAGCAGCGTCCCGGACTCGGTGATTCCTACATGCAACGGATACGGACATTCCTTTGCGATCAACTCATGTGCCTTCACACACATCATAACATCAGATGACTTGATGCTGACCACCAGATTGTCGTAACCCATGTTCTCGATCATCTGCACCTTGTCAAGCGCACTCTCTACGATTCCCTCTGCTGTCACGCCACCGTACTTTTCCAGAAGGTTCTTCTCCAGAGAACCACTGTTCACACCGACACGGATCGGGATACCATATTCTTTTGCTTTTTCAACAACTGCACGGACTCTGTCCTCGCTTCCGATGTTGCCCGGATTGATACGGATCTTATCTGCACCGTTTTCAATCGCTGCAATTGCAAGGCGATAATCAAAATGAATATCTGCCACCAGCGGGATATGAATCTGCTTTTTAATCTCTTTTAAGGCCTGTGCCGCTTCCATGGTCGGAACAGCGCAGCGGATGATCTCACAGCCTGCCTTTTCAAGCGCAAGAATCTGCGCAACCGTAGCTTCCACATCCTCTGTCTTTGTATTTGTCATGGACTGGATCGCTACCGGATTTCCTCCGCCGATCTTTCTTCCTCCGATATTTATTACTTTTGTATCCTTCCTTGTCATCAGCTTTTAACCTCCTGTTCTCACACAAAACCCTCTGTCTGCGGACTTTCGTGCCCACAGAGAGAGGGTTCTCTTTATTTGCCTGCTTTTTCAAAAATCATCTGGTCTCCATAATCCCACTCGGTAAGTGTAAGCTCGGTTCCGTCCACACTGTAATTGAATGTAGTAAGTACAGAATTGATCGCCTGCTCTACTTCCGATGCAGTTACATTATCACCAAGTTCTTTTGCTGTCTCATCCAGCTCTTCCTGCTTTACAGTAAATGTAATCTGCTTTGCCTTGATATCCAGTGTATATCCAAGCTCCACTTCCACATCCTTACCATCGATCAGGTTCTTCCAGTCAAGCTCTGCTTCATTATGATCATCTACTTCCAGTATCATATCACTCTCATCATGCTTCCACTTTCCTTCCAGCGGATTCCCAAAAAATCCCTGGTAAATGAAATATCCAGCCACGATAATGATCAGAACGGTCGTAATTCCTGTCACATAGTTCCACACACGGCTTCTTTTATCTTCATCATTCTTTGCAATAATCATAGAATCAAGCCCTCCACATCATGTCAATCTTATAATTCATTATACGGGTTTTAACTGGCACTGTCAACGGGAGCATCAGAAACATCCAAGAAAAAGCGCCAGCCACAACTGTGACTGACGCCAGAAATACACAGTCTCCCCTCTACTGAATGTGAGGAAATACTGGTTTGAGTGCCGGATAAATCTCCCGGAACTCCTGATATCTCTTCTCATATTTTTCAACCAGTTCTGCTTCTGGCTCTACAGTATCTACAATCTTAACCAGTTTGTCAGCTGCTTCTTCTACGCTTTCGTATTCGCCACATCCGACTGCTGCAAGGATTGCACCGCCAAGTGCCGGTCCTTCTTCACTCTCGATGATATCCACCTTCAGATTCATGATATTGGCGATCATCTTTCTCCAAAGCGGGCTCTTTGCTCCACCACCGCAGATCTTGGTGCGTTCAATCTTAATTCCAAGACTTCTTGCAACTTCCAGGGAATCGCGGAGTGCAAATACAACTCCTTCCAGTACTGCCTGCATCATATCTGCTCTCGTGGTATCCATAGTCATGCCGGTAAAGGTGGCTCTTGCATAAGGGTCATTGTGCGGAGATCTTTCTCCCATCAGATATGGCAGATAGAATACATGGTTCTCACCAAGCTTTGTGATATCTTTCTGCTCTGCTGCAAAATCATCTGTATGAAGGATTTCTTCTGCCCACCATTTATTGCAGGATGCGGCACTGAGCATACATCCCATCAGATGATAATGACCGTCTGCATGTGCAAAAGAATGCAGGGCATTGTTCTTGTCTACTCCGAAGTTTGCACTGGAAATGAAGATGGTTCCGGATGTACCAAGGGAAATATTACATCTTCCGTCACCAACAGTTCCTGTTCCGACAGCTGCAGCTGCATTGTCGCCTGCTCCTGCGATAATCTTTACGTTTTCAGAAAGTCCAAGTTCCGCTGCTACTTCCGGTTTCAGAGTTCCTACGACTTCGTAGCTTTCATAAAGCTTCGGAAGCTGTTCTTCTGTCACGCCACAGATGTCCATCATTTCTTTGGACCAGCATTTGTGTTCTACATCCATCAGAAGCATTCCTGATGCATCCGAATAATCTGAACAGAAGCTTCCTGACAGGCAGTATGCCAGATAATCTTTTGGAAGCATGATCTTTGTGATCTTTGCAAAATTTTCCGGCTCATTTTTCTTTACCCACAGGATCTTTGGTGCAGTAAATCCGGTAAATGCAATGTTTGCTGTGTATTTGGAAAGCGTCTCTTTTCCAATCTCGTTATTCAGATAATCGGTCTCTTCTGTGGTACGTCCATCATTCCAGAGAATTGCCGGGCGGATGACCTGGTCTTCTTTATCCAGGATAACCAGTCCGTGCATCTGTCCACCAAAACTGATTCCTGCAACCTGGCTCTTATCACACTCAGAAGTCAGTTCTTTGATTCCTTCTACGGACTGTTTGAACCAGTCTTCCGGGTGCTGTTCTGACCAGCCTGGGTGCGGGAAATATAATGGGTATTCTTTCGAAACAATTTTTTTGATATCACCTTTTTCATCCATTAACAGAAGTTTTACTGCGGATGTTCCAAGGTCTACGCCTATATAGAGCATAATGTTCCTCCTCGACTGTATTTCTGTGTTAAATGAACTCATTTTCAGGTATTGTGACCAGATTATGACAAATAAATATTGCATCTTCCAATCGCCAAACCATTCCGATGAGCCTCTTGGGGCGGAAATTGTGTCAGCAATGGCTTCCACAATTTCTGAGTCTCATCTCCATTGCCTCAAATGGAATCAGCACTATTTATTTGTCATAATCTGGTCCTGAAGGCTTTCGACTGAACCATTTAAGACAGAAATCTTACTTATAATTTCTGGTTTCTTTGTACTATAAAGGGGCGGTGTGATGCATCCGCCCCTTATATGATTGTGTATAGTTTTAATTAGCCCCAAGGATTTTCTGTTGGGTAACGTACACCTTTTGGCTGGTTGTAGCCGATTTCGTCTACTGGTACTCCGATGTATTTGAATACTTCGTAGAGTGCTTTTCCGAAGTGTCCGAATGCTACTGCTCCGTGATGCGGGAAGTTCTTTTCGATCAGTACGTGACGGTAGAATCTGCCCATTTCCGGAATTGCGAAAATTCCGATTGCTCCGAAGGAACGTGTTGCTACCGGAAGGACTTCACCGTGTGCAATGTAAGCTCTCAGTACATTGTCTGATGTGCTCTGCAGACGGAAGAATGTGATATCTCCAGGTTTGATATCTCCTTCAAGTGTTCCCTGTGTTACTTCGATCGGAAGAGATCTTGCCATGATCATCTGGTATTTCATTTCGCAGAATGAAAGTTTGGATGATGCAGTATTTCCACAGTGGAATCCCATGAATGTATCTTTCAGTGTGTAATCGAATTTGCCCTTAATGTCTTCTTCATAAAGGTCGGCCGGTACAGAGTTGTTAATATCAAGGAGTGTTACAGTGTCTTCACTTACAACTGTTCCGATGAATTCGCTGAGTGCTCCATAGATATCTACTTCGCAGGATACCGGAATTCCCTGTGCTGTCAGACGGCTGTTGACATAGCATGGTACAAATCCGAACTGTGTCTGGAATGCAGGCCAGCATTTTCCGGCGATTGCAACGTATTTGCGATATCCTCTGTGTTCTTCTACCCAGTCTTTGAGTGTCAGCTCATACTGAGCAAGTTTTGAAAGGATTTCCGGTTTCTTGTTACCAGCTCCGAGTTCTTCTTCCATTTCTTTTACAATTGCCGGAATTCTTTCGTCTCCTGCATGTTTGTTATATGCTTCAAACAGGTCAAGCTCTGAGTTTTCTTCAATCTCTACGCCGATATTGTAAAGCTGCTGGATCGGTGCATTACATGCAAGGAAATTCAGCGGTCTTGGTCCAAAGCTGATAATCTTCAAATTGTTAAGTCCGATGACTGCTCTTGCGATCGGTTCAAATTCATGGATCATATCAGCACATTCTTCTGCTGTTCCAACCGGGTATTCCGGAATATATGCTTTGATGTTACGAAGTTTTAAATTGTAGCTTGCGTTCAACATACCACAATATGCATCGCCACGTCCCTGGATCAGGTTGTTGCCGCTTTCTTCTGCTGCTGCTACGAACATCTTTGGTCCATCAAAGTGTTTTGCAAGCAGAGTCTCTGAGATTTCCGGTCCGAAGTTTCCAAGATATACAACCAGTGCATTACATCCGGCTTTCTTGATATCTTCCAGAGCCTGTACCATATGGATCTCACTCTCTACGATACAGATCGGACATTCGTAAATATGTTCTTCTCCGTATTTTTCTTTGTAAGCTTTCATAAGTGCTTCTCTTCTTGATACAGAAAGGCTTTCCGGGAAGCAGTCACGGCTTACTGCAACAACTCCGATTTTCAGTTCTGGCATGTTATTCATTGTTTTT
The DNA here is from genome assembly GCF_054660775.1 of Allocoprococcus similis. Lineage (NCBI taxonomy): Bacteria > Bacillati > Bacillota > Clostridia > Lachnospirales > Lachnospiraceae > Allocoprococcus > Allocoprococcus similis. Next base: position 284,876 of record NZ_BAAHSG010000006.1, on the reverse strand, counting down.
TCCTCCTAAAATATGAATCTGTCTGTTCTATTTTGCGATGTCGATGTTCTCACCTTTAAGTCCGCACACAGCGCCTTCGATTCCGGCTTCTTCATGTGCGATCAGCCATTTGTTCTTTGCGGTAAGAAGCTTGTCATCAAATGACTTGGTATGGCAGGTCATCAGATCTGTATTCGTTCCCTTTGGAAGAACTACTACTGCCTTAAATCCATTTCCATCTACTCCGCAAGGTGCATAGTGAAGGGTTGTTCCGTACACTTCGATTCCAGTTCCTGCCGGAACAAGGAATGCCTCTACTTTTGATGTGTCGTATGTAAAATCCGGTTCGATATCCTGCTCTGCCCCCAGAAGCAAAATGATATCCGTAACTGCGACATTCACTTCTGAACTTCTGTGATATTCCAGTGCATTCAGTTTACTGTTATGTCCGTTGCAATATCCGATCTGGATCGGAAGTTCTCCGTAAATTCTCATCTTCAGATCGATTGCCACATCGGTTGCTTCCAGTTCTTCAATAGATGGTTCATAGATAACATCCTCTGGAAGAGGGGTGTGTTCCATTGCTTTGATCAGCTTTGAAAAATCATAGCCGTCGATCACGCGTCCATACTTTCTGAATTCTGGATCTGTTACTTTATTGATTTTCATTTCTTCCACCTTCTTTCTGTCTTATATTCTAACAGGCCAAGCCGGTATCTGCTACCGAAAACTTAGCCTGTTAACTGCACTTTCTTGTCCTTACGTTATTTTTTTATTATTTAGAACGTTTTTTAGATTCTACGTCGAAGATAACAGCTGCAAGAAGAACAATACCTTTTACAACTTTCTGCCAGTTGGCATCTACACCCATGATAGACATACCAAGGTTGATAACACCCATCAGTGTTGCACCTACGATAACTCCCGGGATCGTACCGCTTCCACCATAAGCGGAAGCACCACCGATGAAGCAGGATCCGATCGCATCCATTTCATATCCATCACCGGCTGTCGGGTTTGCTGAGTTCAGACGGGCGATAACTGCCATTGCTGCAACTGCTGCAAGAAGTCCCATGTTTGCATAAGCAATAAAGTACACTTTATTAGTATTGATACCTGAAAGCTGAGCAGTTTTCATCTTCCGATTCCTGCTTTCTCATTTTACGGAAATCACTTGGTCTTACTCCGTATTTTTTCCGGAATGCTTTGGCAAATGCTCTTCCGTCCGCAAATCCACTATGTTCTGCAATTTCCTCAACCATCGTATCACTGCTTATCAGTTCCCGGTAGGCATATTCCAGACGGATGCCCTGAATATATTCTTTATAATTGATTTCTGCATATTTGCGAAACATCCGTGACAGATAGGTCGGCGAATACCCGAAGATCTGTGCCAGCCCTTCCAGCGAAAGATCTTTCTGATAATTATCCTTAATATAATTCGTAATCGTAGAAAGCCGGTTTCTGTTCTTGTGATCCCGCACGATCTCCGCACTGACATCAACCTTCCTGTATTTTGTCACCATCAGATAGACCAGCATATAAAAATAGCTCTGTACCTTTAATTCATATCCTGTTTTCTTCTTCTGATACGTCACATACATCTTTTCAACCAGTTCAACCAGTTGTTCATCCTGCACGCGTTCGCTGTGGGTAAAACAGATAAACTGTTCATCCGTATAATACCGTTCAAATGTCTGAAGTGGCATCTGCAGTACGATCGTCTTATTCGGAAACGGTGCCGAAATCGAATGCAGCTCATTAGAATTCACAATCACAAATGATTTTTCATCTAAATGGATATCTTCTTCATTGATATAAAAATCCAGCTTTCCTTCCAGTACAACAAACATCTCGATCGACCGGTGCCAGTGCTTTTCCCTGACATAATTTCCGTCTTTTCCTTCAAACAGAAACATCCGGAATGGCAGATCTTCATTCGGCAGAACCAGTTCATGCGAAAATTCCATCTAATTCATCCCCTTCTCTGTACATTCTCTGAGCAGTTTCATGGCATCCTCATACTTTTCAGCAGAAACACCTGCACAGGTGAGTAACATCCTGTTCTTCTCCACTTCAAGAAATGTCATTCCTTTCTTTTTTGCTTTCTCTGCAATCTTTTCTGCATCGCAGTCCTCCGCAAAGATCAACTGTACCATAAATCCTGCAGCACCAACCTGTACATCCACATCTTTTCCTAAAATCTTTTTTGCACTGTCTGCAAGCTTTTCTGCCTTTGCCAGATGGATCTTCCTGGATTTACGAACCTGACTCGCCAGATGTCCGTCACGGATAAACTGTGTCAGTGCGATCTGCTCAGCCTTGGATGCAGTCTGATTGTAATTATTTTTTCTTTTTTCGTAGGTTTCCATCAGTTCCGGCGGCAGTATCATATAACTGATCCTGATAGACGGAAGCAGCATTTTGGAAAATGTCCCCAGATAAATGACATTCCTTCCTCCTGAAAGTCCCTGTAGGGACGGAACCGGTTTCTGGAAATATTTGAACTCACTGTTATAGTCATCTTCAATGATCAGAAAATGCTCTTCCTCGGCACGTCCGACCAGCTCCAGTCTTTCCTGGATCGGCATCACCCCACCAAATCTTGTCATCTGTGATGGGGACACGTAATACATTCCAATCTCTTCTTCCGCACTTCCTGCAATCCGGTAGTCATGATCTTCAAAAACCGTCATTCCCTGTACAAACTCACTGTCCCTGAAAAATATGGTTCTCTTTTTGTGATTCAGTGGGCACAGAATATGCAGAAGACTCTGTATACCGGCACCGATCACGATCTGATCCGGGCTGCAGATCACACTTCTGGTCTTCTGAATATATTCAGACAGTATTTCCCTGAATTCCTGTTCCCCCTGCGGTTCTCCATAAGAAAGCAGTCTCTCATCCTGACGCAGTGCACTCTTCATATATCTCCGCCATAATTCAAACCTGAAACTCTCTTTATCTACATTAGATGTTGCAAAATCATAGACAACAGGATTCTCCAGTTTCCTTACATGCCGGCTTGCAATCTTTCTGCCCTCTTCCTGCTTCTCGGCAATATCCGTCACATAATATCCACTCTGCGGTCTGGACACAATATAACCTTCTGCTGCCAGAAGCATATACGCATTCTCCATCGTCGTCCGGCTCATCTGCAGCTCACTTGCCCCTTTACGGATCGATGGAAGCTTTGTCTCTGACTTCATCTGCCCGGATAGTATCAGATTCCTGTAATAATGATATACTCTCAGATACCGGCAGTGTTCCTCATTCTGTAATTCCACTCTCATAACTGACCTCTAAAAAATATTTCTTTTTGTATATTTTACAAATGACACTTTTATTTTATTCTATATAAAACACATAAGAAATGCAAGAAATTTTCACTTTGTATTTCGGAAAGGATACCTCAATGATAAAACGAGTCGCTGTTATTAATGATCTGTCCGGTCTTGGTAAATGCTCTCTGACAGCTGCGATCCCGGTTCTTTCCGTCATGGGTGTACAGGTCTGTCCTCTGCCAACGGCAGTTTTAACCAATCAGACCGGCTATGACAGCTATTACTGTACGGACTTTACCGACAAGATCGATCATTACACAGAAGAATGGCAAAAACGTGGCCTTACCCTGGATGCGATCAGTACCGGATATCTCGGCAGTGCAGATCAGGCGGAAAAAATCCTGAATTTCTGTGAGAAATTCAGAACCCCTTCCACCCTGCTCTTTGTCGATCCGGTCATGGGAGATTCCGGTATCAAATATGACATTTTCACCCCCAGACTCCAGCAGCAGATGCAGAAGCTTGTATCCCATGCAGATGTGATCACACCAAATCTTACCGAGCTGTGTCTTTTAACACACTCTGATTTTGCAGAGCTTACCAGACATCAGGACGAACCGGATTATCTGGACCGGATCGCCCGGATTGCCGCTCCTTTAAAAGAAACACAGATCCAGACGATCATCGTCACCGGTATTCTTTATCAGGCTCCTTCTGATGATACCGTAAAATATTATAATCTGGTTCTCGAGAACGACCAGATAAACGTCATTTCCTCTGGAATTCATGGTGGAAGCTATTCTGGCACCGGCGACCTACTCGCCGCTGTCGTATGTGCCTCGATGGTACAGGGAAAAAGTGCAGCTGCAGGCGTGGAAAAAGCATGCCGGTTTATCGAAAGATCTCTGATTGACACCGTTGCCGACCAGATTCCACGCAATGATGGAATCAATTTTGAATCCCATCTTTCCATGCTGCTTGACTGACATTTACAAAAGAAATAAAAACCAAGGAGGTAACTATCATGTCATCTACAACCATTAACAATCCAGAACCCTCTGCAAATGCACTTTCTCATCAGAAAGTCTCCAGACTGACTTCAACAGCTCTTTTTGCCGCACTGATCTGTGTGACAACCGCTTATATTTTCCATATTCCATTTGGTGCAAATGGCGGATATGTACACATCGGAGATTCTCTAATCTATCTTGCCGCTGCATTCCTCCCAACGCCATATGCCATGTTCGCCGGCGCAATCGGTGGTGCCATGGCAGATATCCTGACTGCTCCGGTATACGCACCTGCAACCTTCATCATCAAGATGCTGATCTCCCTTCCGATCACATGTAAAAAGGACAAGATCGTGAATGTACACAACTGTGTCGGTGTTGTTGTTGCCGCTGTAATTTCCTTTATTGGATATTATATCACAGATGTGATCCTGTTCGGAACCTGGGGTGCACTGATTCCTTCGATTGCAGGAACCCTTGCCCAGTCAGGCGGAAGTGCTGTGATCTTTATCATTCTTGGTTCCACTCTTGACAAAGCCGGTTTCAAGAGTACAATGAAAAATAAATTTGGAATTTAGCCAAATATTTGATTATACGCAAATGGCAGGTGGTTCCTGAATATCCGCCTGACTTTCAAAGAGGAGATTTTATTATAATGTCAGATATTATTTACACATTTAAAAACAATGCATATTTTAACATCACCAACCGCTGCACTTGCAAATGTATTTTCTGCATCCGCAACGAGCATGAAGCCATCGGAGAGGCAACAGAACTTTGGCACGACCACAATCCTTCTTTCGAAGAGATCAAGGAAGCCATCGATGCTTTTGATTTTACAAATTATCCGGAAGCCGTCTTCTGCGGCTACGGAGAACCGACCTGTGCCTACGATAATCTGATTGCTGCTGCAAAATACATGAAAGAAAAACATCCGGAAGTTCTGCTCCGCGTCAATACCAACGGACTTGGCGAACTCTTCAATAAAAAGCCGATCGCCGAAGAAATGGCAAAATATATCGATGCCGTATCGATCAGCCTGAATGCGCCAACTGCCGAGCGTTACCAGGAAGTTACGCAGCCTTGTTTTGAAAATGCATTCCCGGATATGCTTGCTTTCGCTGAAAAATCCAAAAAGTTATTCTCTTCTGTCCAGTTCAGTGTGGTCAGCATTATTTCACAGGAAGAAATCGATGCTTCACAGAAGATTGCGGACGAGATGGGGATTCCGTTGAAGGTTAGAATTTATTCTTAGTTCATTCTTTTTTTTACAAATTACCCAAATAGGACGGCTGCCAAAATTTGCGCTGTATACGGCAGTCGGTCCAAAAGAAATGGTGCTAATTCCATTGTGCAAACCATTCCGATGAGCCTCTTGAAGCGAAAATTGTGTCAGCATAGGCTTCCACAATTTTTGAGTCTCATCTCCATTGCACAAAAAGTGAATTAGCACCATTTCTTTTGGCTCGACTGCCTGTTTTCAGTGTATTCTATGGCAGCCTGATTTTTGAATGCTTGTAACAAAGCGAATGAACAGGAACTTATTCATTCCGATTGTTATTCTCCCTTTCAACTCTGGTTCGATGTTTAACAATTGAACGTTTTTAACAATTGGTATTTGACAGAAGTAATATAACTCTTCCTGTAGATGTCTGGTAATTCAACATGTTTAACGAAAATAATACATGTTTTTCAATAAATGCCCGATAGTCGAATGTTTCCAACAAAACAACAGACTCCTCATCCCTTCTCAAAGTTTTCTCCTGCTTCGTTCTGAATTGCTGTTATCTTACCAATATCACCACATTTTATTCGATAAAGTTCAAAGAGCGCCAGCCACAAAAGGAATCGTTCGGATTCTATTTTGCGCTATGGAGATGAGACTCAGGAAGCATTGAAGCCTTTGCTGAACATGCTTCCCGTCCTAAGAGGCTCATCGGAATGGTTAGCGCAACTTGAATCCGAACGATTCCTTTTGTGGCTGGCGCTCACTCAACCTCTATCATTCGCCAAACAAAAATGACCATATGCTCTCACATACAGTCATTCTATATTTTCTCAAGGAAAACTTTCACATTTTTATCCAAAGATTCCTCCGATCACAACGTAAGACAGGATATACATGATCACCGATGCCATGCATACGCCGACTACGATTGCCCCGAAAGCTTTTTTCCAGTCGATGCCAAGGAGGGATGCTACGAGAGCTCCGGTCCAGGCTCCGGTTCCCGGAAGGGGGATTCCTACGAAGAGTACCAGCCCCCAGAATTCATATCTGCTGATCTGGTCGCTTTTGTTCATCGCTTTTTTCTCCAGATTTTCTACAAGCGGACGGAAAAGGCGCGTCTTGCGCAGCCATGCGAAAATCGGACGGATCAGAAGCAGGATGAACGGGATTGGGATCAGGTTACCCACCAGACAGATCGGGATTGCACGCCAGGTCGGGATATTTAAAAACGCCGGACCTGCCGCAAGGATTCCTCCTCTGAGCTCCAGGATCGGAATCATTGAAATAATAAAGATAATCAATTCTTTGGCAGCCTTGCCGCCCAGATGGGTTACAAACCACTGTACTAAAGTTTCAGTCATACAAATCTCCTATTTTTTACTTATTAAATCGGTGTTCGACGTGTCAATAAGCATAAATTGGTTATTTGTGCAAGCACAAACGCAATTTATGCTTTTAACACTTACATCATATATTCACGGAGGAAGGCAAAGAGTGCTTCCATCTCTTCTCTCGTACCGATCGTCACGCGCAGATATTGCTCAATTCGCTCGCTTCCCCAGAAACGCACATAGATTCCTTTTTCTTTCATTGCTTCAAAGAGTTCTTTTGCATCGTATTCCGGATGTGATACAAAGATGAAGTTTGCGCTTGGTTTTGGAAATACAAAGCCGAGCTTTTTGAATTCTTCTTCTGCCCAGTCTCTTGTCTCCACAATTTTACGTGTTGTCTCAGCAAAATATTCTTTATCTTTTACCGCTTCTGCTCCATACACCAGAGAAGTTTTGTTCATAGTATAAGAATTGAACGAATATTTTGCATCGTTTAAATACTTGATCAGGAGCGGGCTTGCGATTGCATATCCAATACGCATTCCAGCCATTGATCTTGCCTTTGAAAATGTCTGTGTAATGATCAGATTGTCATATTTGTCCAGAAGAGAAAGTGCTGACTCTCCTGCGAAATCAATATATGCCTCATCCACAATCACAATGACATCCTGGTTGTGTCTGATGATATCTTCTACAAATTCCAGATCTTCATAGATGGATGTCGGTGCATTTGGATTCGGGAAGATCACACCACCATTTTCCGGATAATAATCTTCTTTTACGATCCGGAAATTTTCATCTACCTTCTTACATTCGTATGGAATCCGGTAAAGATCCGCCCATACCTTATAGAAGGAGTATGTAATATCCGGAAAGAAAACCGGTTTTTCCGAGTTAAAGAAGGTAAGGAAACACATAGAAAGAACATCGTCAGATCCCACGCCCACAAAAACCTGATCTTTTCCAACATGATAAAAGTCCGCCAGTGCACTAACCAGTGCATCAGATGTCGGATCCGGATACAGCCTTAAACTGTCCACATGACCCTCCAGCTTTTTCATTGCTGCAAGAACTCCCGGTGCAGGTGGGTACGGATTCTCATTGGTATTCAGTTTGATCACTTTTTTCTGTGGCTGTTCACCCGGAACATAAGGTTCTACTTTTCGGATATTTTTCTCAAATTCTCTCATCTTGCTTTCTCACCTTTCTGTCACATCTTTTGCTTTTGTCTTATCCTAACTGATATTCTTTTGCAAGCTCTTTGAATTTCGGCAGTGCATTTACGATTGTCTCATAAGCTACACAATATGCAATTCTGACATATCCTGCACATCCAAAAGAACTTCCCGGTACCAGAAGCAGATTATATTTTTTTGCTTCCTGGCAAAATGCCTTTTCATCCTCGATCGGAGTCTTCATGAACAGGTAAAATGCACCCTGCGGTTTGACACATTCAAATCCACAATCTATGAGTCCCTGGTAAAGAGTCTCTCTGTTTCTGTCATAGTATGAAATATCGGTCTTCTCATGCAGACATCTTGCAACCACCTTCTGCTGCAGGGTTGGCGCATTGACAAATCCAAGGATACGGTTTGCAACATTGGCTGCTGCAATGAGTGTCTCTGAATCTTTTACATCATCCGGGATCACCAGATATCCGATTCGCTCTCCCGGCAGGGAAAGAGATTTACTATAAGAATATCCTACGATCGTATTGGCATAATACTTGGTCAGATACGGTACATCCACACCATCATAAGCGAGCTCACGGTATGGCTCATCAGAGATAAGATAAATCTCTGTTCCGTATTCGTTCTGCTTCTTCTCCATGATCTCTGCCATCTTCCTGATCGTCTCTTCGGAATAGACAACACCGGTCGGATTATTCGGTGTGTTAACGATCACTGCTTTTGTCTTTGGTGTGATCTTTGCCTCAAATTCATCCAGCTTTGGCTGAAAATCTACGGTATTCGGTGAAATTTCAACCAGAACACCGTCAAAATTATTGACATAACTTCTGTACTCTCCAAAATACGGTGCAAATGTGATCACTTCATCTCCCGGATTTAACAGTGCTTTTAAAATAACATTCAGTCCACCTGCGGCGCCAACTGTCATCGTAATATTTTTTGCTGCAAACGCAGTACCAAAGCGCTCATTCAGAGATTCAGCTACAGCCTGGCGGACATCTTCATATCCCGCATTGCTGTTAGTATATCCATGAAGCACCAGTTCGTCTTCTTCATCTAGAATATCAAGAATCGCCTGCTTTACGGCTTTCGGTGCCGGTACATTTGGATTACCGAGACTGAAATCAAATACATTTTCCGGTCCGTAAATTTTTGCAAGACGGTTTCCCTCTTCAAACATGGCACGGATCGCCGAACTGTTTGCCACCATATTTTCCATCTTCTTAGATATCATCTTTTGCACACTCCTTTTCGCTGTCTTCTTTTAATGTCACAACACCTTTTTCTACCATAAATACCGGTTTGTAGGAAAGCTTGGCCTTTCTTAAGCCTTCTTCTCCAACATCATCTTCCCGGTTGGTATATTCGTATTTTCCGGCAATTTCATGCTCTACGAACTGCTGGTTGATCATGGTATACGCACCTTCCACGTCCGCATAAGCTTTCTCGATATGAACTACAAAGGTATCGTCATTTACCGCTTCTCCAATCGTAAATGCAGCAATCTCATCACCAACTCTGAGCAGACCTCCGGTCAGGTTCAGTTCTTTGTAAAGACGCAGTGAATTGAGTGTTACACACATCTCAGAATTCTTCTCTTCATCATCTTCACAGCCATTCAGATTCCGCCATTTCAGTGCCATCTGAAAACACTCTTCCAGATTATCCTCTGTAATCGTTTCGTAACTCCAGTTATCTCCGTGAAGTGCTTTAAATTTATTGACGTGATTCCGCTTGCCATGCAGCTTTTTGCCGGAAAGTGTTGCAAGTTTCTCACTTTCATAGACATAATCCGCCTCATCTCTGTGATAGGTGATGTCGAATTTGCCTGGAAACCATGTTTCCAGCTTGGCGAAATTCTCTTTTGTCACCCCATACAGACAGAATGGAACGCCTTTTTCTTTCTCCCACTTCATGATATCTTCAATCGCTGCTTTTACATCTTCATCTTCACCTGCCGGAAATGCATAGCCGTAACCTGCACTGTTGTCCCGAAACAGGAGAACGTTGTTATATTGTGCAAATTCTACTTCGTAAAACCTTGCCCACAGATATACATTTGCAAAAGTACGGTCGCAGCTTCTGCTTGGGTACTTTTTGAAATAAAAATCGATAAGATCCCGGTCTGTCAGTTCTGGTTTTTTAAATTTTGCTTCTGCCATAAAAATTCCTTCCATATTCCGCTTTTTTGCGGTACTGTCTGTTAGTATACCACATTTTGAGGGGATTTTTGCGGTTTTCTTGTATTTTTTTGTGTTACTTGTAAAGTTAGTGGGCCAGGTACCCAAATAGAACATGCCTGATTCCACTCGGCAAACCATTCCGATGAACCTCTGAAAGCGGCAATTATGTCAGCAATGGCTTCCATAATTGCCTGAGTTTCATCTCCATTGCCTCGGATGGAATCTGGCATGTTCTATTTGGGTACCTGGCAGATCTACTTTACTGGTTGTGACTGTTGCCCCAGTACAAAGTTTTTTTGCCAAACAGGAAACCGCAAAAACGGCTTTATTTGTTCATTTGTTCCGGTATGATTTTCTTTGACAGACATAAAAAGCGCAAAACAGCTTTGTTGATTCAGTTGATCCAATTACTGTTTTCTGAATCCAGTCATCTGATAAAACCAGTATGTTTACAATAAAGGGATTTTGCTTCTCTGTTCAAAATGTGGCAAATGTAATCAGCTATAAAATCATTTTAGTCTATAGATGAATACCGGGAGTGGGGGATCGTTTTTGCGGTTGTAGTAAGTGTTTACGATTACGAGCCATTTTTTTGAGTCTAATGTTTTGAGATAATTCAAAATGGCTTCTTTTTCTTCGTAGCCGGTGTCGCCGCCGCTGTAGATGCAGAGGTTTATGACGCCGCCTTTTTTGAGCAGGTTAAGGGCTGACTCGATGGCGGCGAGGCTTGTTGATGGATGGGTTGCGATTTCGTGGTCGCCGCCGGGGAGATAGCCGAAATTGAAGATGATGGCCTTGGCTTCTTCTTTTACATAGGTCTGCATTTTTTCGTGACCGTCAAGGATCAGTTCAGCTCGTGCAGACAGATTCGCTCTTTCGAGGCGTTCTCTGGTGTGAGCAATCGCCATCTCTTGCACATCAAAAGCATAGACTTTTCCGGTTTCTCCGACTTTTTTGCACAGAAACTCCGTGTCACCGCCGTTTCCGGCGGTGGCATCAATGCAGATATCCCCTTCTTCTATATATTCTTCTAAAATGTGATGGCAATATTCTGTGATCTGAAAATTCATGTCCTAAATCTCCTGCTTATGGTAGGAAAGTGCGCATTGCCTCGATGGTCTGTGCGATCAGAGCTTCCTTCTTTTGTTATCATTTTCTGTCACTCCTTATCTGTCTTTTCCATAGAAATTAAGCATTTCCCGTACTTCTTTTTCGTTATCGAATGGGTTTCTGATAATCTTATACTCTTTGCCGTCCCACAATATGGTAATCTTACTGTTTTTTACTGTCATCTGATCGATGGCGGTCCGTGGCAGCTGTACGAGTTCATTGCCATCCTTATCATAAAACGCCATGCCATTGTCCCAGTAAATGATGACTCGCATCTTTTTCATTCCATAATTGCGCGTAATCAGGCACACCACTGCGATCACGATAAACCAGATACTGTAGGTCAGCCCTCCGGCAATTCCGCTTCCTGCCGCACACAGAATACAGAAGATTGCAAATGGAAGCATCAGATATTTGACGGTCATCCCGCTGTAATACCCGGACACCAGGCAGTGAAAACTTCCCTTCCATTCATTTCCAAACTTTGCAGCTTCCTGCTGTGTCTTCTTCTGGATCGCCTGGTTCACTGCCTGCATGATGGCATTCCGGACCAGACGCTGTACAATATGTCCCATCTTTTGTACCTCCTCATGTTCTCTCATTTATATCAATTTTAGCATATTCTGGTGCTTTTTCAAGAACACAATGACGGTTGCGTTATAAGTTTTTCTTATATCATTATTCACAGAATGTATTTCCAATTTGCTTCCATTTCTCCTAAATTAGAGGTATCGACTTATGGAGGTACTAACCAATGAATCTTACCGCAAAAAGAAAAGAACAGATCTCTTCTGTTCTCATCATCTGTCTGGGAAATATTCTCAACGCTTTCTCGGCAAGAGTTTTTCTTCTTCCTGCCGACCTTGTTGCCGGAGGCACAACCGGAATCGGACTGATCCTGCAACGCATAACCGGGATCCCACTTTCCTCGCTGGTACTCGCTTTTAACATTGTCATGCTGGTGCTTGCCTATATTTTTCTCGGAAAAAAATATACTCTTTCCGCAATTTTAAGTTCTTTCATGTATCCGATTGCACTGGAATTTTTCAATCAGATCCTTGGAGATTATGTCCTGACGGACAACCTGATCCTCTGCACACTCTTTGCAGGGATCGGAATCGGAATCTCTCTTGGGATGATCATCCGTACCGGCGCTTCTACCGGAGGCGTTGATGTTCCTCCGCTGATTCTGAATAAATATTTCCGTTTTCCGGTTTCAGCCGGTCTGTACATTATCGACTTCTTTGTCATCCTGGGACAGGCGCTTTATCAGCCGGTTGACAAGGTACTCTATGCAATTTTGTATGTGATCATTTACACGCTTGTCATGAATAAGCTGATCGTCAGCGGCACTTCACGGATTGCCGTCCAGATCATCAGCAAACATTCGGATGAAATCCGCAATTTTGTACTTAAGCAAATCGACCGTGGTGCAACCATCATTCCGGTTCAGGGCGGTTATCTCAGTCAGCAGCTGAACATGGTACTCACCGTCATTTCCAACCGCGAGCTTGTCCAGCTTGAGAAAAATGTCCATCTGATCGACCCGGAAAGTTTTATCATCGTTTCCCAGGTACAGGAAGTACAGGGACGCGGATTTAATCTGGACAAACACTGGAAACCAGAGTAGCCAGATACCTCTGAAAATCCCGTATCTCCGGCTCTTTTTTCTTTGATTTCAGGCAGGCAAAATAAAGACTGTCCTGCCTGGCAGGAACCAGCGGCACTGCCGTGACACCATAGTATTCCGCAAATGACTGTGGTCCAATGGCAATCCCGCTTCCACTTTTCACCATCTTCATCACTGTATCAATACTGTCCGAACGGATGACTCTCTTCCATGTAATATTCTGCTCTCCATATGTCTTTCTGAGCAGGCGGTCTTCCACCGAATGTTCCAGTCCCGTGAGCATGGTATATTCCCTGCAATCCATAATTGAAGCATTTTCTTTCTGTGCGAGCGGATGATCCGGTGCCGCCAGTATGCACTGCTTCTCACGAATCAGTTCTTTTGCAAAACAGACACATTTCTCCATACCAATTTCATTTTCCGGCATCCGGTCCAGTGCCATATCAAGGGATCCATCTTTGATCGCCGCATACGCATCCAGTCCGGCTTCTGTATAAAACGTAACCTCCAGCTCCGGATGCTTTTCAAAATATCTGGCAATCTTTGGAAATAGTCGGTTGGAATACACTCTGGCTCCAAGTCCAATCTTTAATTTTTTATGTTCTGTCCCTGAAATCACTTCCTCTTTAAAATGATTCCAGTCCTCCAGCATTTTCTGTGCTTTTTCGTAGAAAAGCTTCCCTTTTTCCGTAAGCTCCAGCCCCTTGCTTGTCCTGCGAAACACGCGGTATCCCAGTTCCTTTTCCAGATTACGGATCTGCTGGGACAGGGCAGGCTGCGAGACGAAAAGGTACTCTGCTGCGCGGGAAATGCTTTTGCAATTTGCGATTTCTACAATGTAAGTTAATTGTTGTATGTTCATTCAACGCCTCTGTTTTGTTTTTCGGTATATAAAAATCCCCCATACGGGACATTTCTGTTTTCTTGACCTGTATGAGGGTATCCTATTACTATTTTTTAGCAGGAGTGTGTCCTGCAAGCCATCCTCTGACGGTTTCAATATTTACTTTTATAATTTCAGAAATATCCTCAACACTCATTTTTCTGTCAGCAAGAGAATATGCTACATCTTTCTTCTCGTCCATTCTTGCTTCATCACAAAGCTCTTCCATTTCCCTGCACATATGTTCCACTACCTTCTCTGTTTCTTTGAGTTCCCGCACACGGTCTTGCAATGCGCCTGCCTGCATATCTTTCGCTTCCTTAACACGGAAATCATGCATCAGTTTTCCAAGCTTACCGCCATCATCTTTGCTCGAATCCACATAAATGAAGTGTGCTTCATCTTCAAACATCTTTCCATTTTCTTTTATTGTCCGATCAATATGGGTGATCGGAAGTCCATATCTAAGCGTATCATTCTGAGTCACAAAAATGACATAAATCTCCGGCAACTTATAGAAAAATTCACCCGGATCCAAAACATTTCCATCAAGCATCCAAGAGTGTTTCATCTTTAGTCATCGGTGATTATCACCTTCTGCTTTTCTGTACCCATCTCTCTAAAATCATTTTACAAGAATCCACGAAAACAATCAATATACTTATAGTATAAAATCTATACTGTTATTTCCTGAATCTTTGCTTTCTCTGTACATGGGAAATCCCCCATACAGGACATTTCTATTCTCTCATCCTGTATGAGGGTATCCTCTCACAATTATTTCTTCTCATTCACCGCAATCCAGATTTCACAATGATAATTCGGATCTGAAATATCCGCTGACGAATAAACTTCAAATTCTACATTTTCAGCATACTCATACTGTGAACTCTGCGGGAAAAATTCGGTAACAATCCGGTTATATGTTTTGATAAAAGCATCTGGCATTTTGCCCTTACTTGTAAATACCGCATAAGTATTTGCCGGAATTGTGACTACTTCTAAATCGTCATCAATTTCCCTTCCATCATACTCTACACCGATTCCATATGGGAACTGTTTTGCATTTAATTCAGACGAAAAGCAAATGCCAAGCAGCCCCTTCATCACCGGATTTTCCGGCATACAGCCTATTAGCTTTTTCACCGTTCCATCCATACCGTACTCCTGCCACATTGCAGTAATGTCCGGAGTGGCATTTGCCGTCTGCGGCTTTCCAACTCTTTTTCTTTTGCACACCACCTGAAACGCATCTCTTTTTTCAATTCTGTAATCCATCTTACTGCCTCCTGTTAAAGTTAATTTTACAGACAGAGGAGTAAAGATCTTAACTTTTCCGCCACGCTTTGCTTCGCTTGGCGAAATACCATGAAACCGGGTAAAGGCACGGGAAAAACTTTCCGGCGCATCATATCCGTACTTCAGCGCTATATCAATGATTTTTGCATTTCCTTTGGACAATTCTTCTCCTGCAAGTGAAAGCCTACGCATGCGGATATAATCACCGAGCGACATTCCACACAAGATACCAAATACTCTCTGAAAATGAAACGGAGAAGAATATGCCTGTCTCGCTGTTTCTTCGTAATCAATTTCTTCTGTGATATTGACTTCTACATAATCAATCGCTCTTTGTATTCCTTGTATCCAATTCATTGTGCTCACTCCCTTTCTGTGATTACAGTCTAGCAAAATCTGGATGTTGTTTCCTGATTCTGTATGCTTTGGGATGTTATAATTCTGTTCTGTTTTCTTTTCTATCCTGCCGCCTTGCCACAAAACAGGTCTGTTCTGTAGCTTCCATATCACATTCTTTATATCCACCATTCCGGTGTAAGTTCTCCAAGTGTCACTACCCGGTTCTTTTCATAATCCATCATAATTTCTATGTTACGATAATTCTCAGGCATTAACTGCGTCATAAGCTCACGGCAGGCTCCACAAGGCGGAATTGCTTTCCCCTCCCGGTCAATCGCTATCACACGACGTATCTCATCTTCGCCATTTGTAATCTTATTAAAAATGGCATTTCTTTCAGCACATACGCCAATGTGCAGGCAGTATCCACACAAACTCCAACATAAATCTTTCCGGATACGGATTCAACCGCAGCCGCAACACCACCTGCTTCAATAATCTTAGAAACAGCTCTTGGTTTCAGCACCTTTCGTGCCGCTTGATATAGATCACTCCACACGCAATCCATATTTTTTATCCTCCACTGATTTTATCTCATTTTCAATTTACATATTCTTTATCGAATGTTTTATATATTTTCGTTACAACCGTTTATTTAACATTATATAGTGCACTTTGAGCCATTTCAGGATTCCAAATCGAACCTATTTTACCGTAGAAATACTATCTATAAGCCATTCCTGAAGCCTGACGAGTCAGACACTCACTTACTTATCTACTTCATTGCGCCACAACTGCACTTATAACCCGTTGTCACTGTTTCATCCCAAGCCGCACTCACAAGTACCTGCTCATCCCATGCATCACTCACAAGCACCTGTTCGTTCCATGCATTTGATACAGTTACATATTCTCCATGACAAGAACCACAATTGCCTCCACTTAGCAATGACGTTTCGAAATGCACTGCTTCATTTCCAGTGATATCTGCAC
This sequence comes from Allocoprococcus similis, assembly GCF_054660775.1. Lineage (NCBI taxonomy): Bacteria > Bacillati > Bacillota > Clostridia > Lachnospirales > Lachnospiraceae > Allocoprococcus > Allocoprococcus similis. Next base: position 268,417 of record NZ_BAAHSG010000006.1, on the reverse strand, counting down.
CACATTGATTGCAAATAGAACGCTCTTGGTACACTGCATCGTGATAAATTGTGTTGTACACCGCATCGTGGTGAACCGTGCTATACACTGCATCGTGATGAACGATCTTTATAATAGGAATATTATAATTATGCTGATGCAACGGTGTACTGTCCTGCTTTGTAACATTACCAGAACCAGAGCCGCTGAAACTTATCGCACTGGAATTGGAACTAACATTTTCCTTTCTACCACCTGACACACTATTGGTTCCTTTATCGGACTTATTCGCATTCTCAGAAACACTACTGTTCGTGTTGGATTTATTGTTAGAAGCGACTTTTTCCTGGCTCTCAGTTTCCTCTCTTTTCTTCTTTACAGTCTCCTGTGCCGTTTCCGTTTTCTTCACACTCTCTTTTGTATCTGCGTCCGAATCGGTAACTTGAACCTTCTCTTCTTTCTTATCTGTTTTCACCTTTGTCTGTATTTCCGTCACTTTAGCTGCCGAATCTGTATCAGGAGTTACGGAATCACTGTTTACCATCGCATAACTCCCCACAAGAAGTGCTGCACAAACAGCCCCTGCGCACGCTGTATAGATTTTTTTACGGGTAATTTTATGTCCGAACAACCTAACAGTTTTCTTTTCTGATACAGTATCCCCTTCATTCTGCTGCCTTATATCTTCAGTATCTGTTTTTTCGTTCTCTATCTTCAATCCATTATTCTGCTTCTCATTGTTATCTGACATATCAAATCCAGCCCTTCTGTTCTGCTTTGTCTAAATCAGTTATAAGCGATTTTGATGCATCCTATCCATATCAACTGTTGTAATATGTATCTCACTTTTGTTTAACAGTATAAGCACATCGAAGGGTATATACAATATACTTGTAGTATAAAACCTGTACTTTGATTTTCTGAATTTTGTTTTCGGTATATAAAAATCCCCCCATACAAGACATTTCTATTTTCTTGTCCTGTATGAGGGTATCCTATTACTATTTTGCTGCAGGAGTACGTCCTGAAAGCCATCCTCTGACGGTTTCAATATTTACTTTTATAATTTCAGAAATATCCTCAACGCTCATCTTCCGTTCAGCGAGAGAATATGCTACATCTTTCTTCTCATCCATTCTTGCTTCATCGCAAAGTTCTTCCATTTCCCTGCACATATGTTCCACTCCTTTCTCTGTCTCTTTGAGTTCCCGCACACGGTCTTGCAATGCGCCCGCCTGCATATCTTTCGCTTCCTTAACCCGAAAATCATGCATCAGTTTTCCAAGCTTACCACCATCATCTTTGCTGGAATCCACATAAATAAAGTGTGCTTCATCTTCAAAAGCTTTGCCATTCTCTTTTATTCTCCGATCAATATGAGCAATCGGAAGTCCATATCCAAGCGTATCATTCTGAGTTACAAAAATGACATAAGTCTCCGGCAGCTTATCGAAAAATTCGCCTGGATCTAAAACATTTCCATCAAGCATCCCTAAATGATATCTCGCCCGTTTTGGATGTGCTCCTTCATTATCCTGCTGTATTTCGACGTTAAATATCTGTCCTTTTCCATTCTTTGCCACACAATCCAGTACCGTGCTTCTTCCATGCATGTTCTTGAAATCCATCTGCACTTCATTGTCAATAACTGTGAGTTCTTCATCATCCATAATAATTCGAAGAACATACTCACAGGCTTTCCTGTCTTTAAAAACATTCCGCGCAAGAATATCGCACATCACAGTCAGATTTTTTATCGTTTCTTTGTATCTTTCCATATGCTCTAAGAACGTTTCATCTTTTGTCATCGGTGATTATCACCTCCTGCTTTTTCTGTACCCATCTCTCTATAAAATCATTTTACAAGAATCCACGAAAACAATCAAGTTTCATCTTACATATCAACTCCATCCCTTCCGTTCTGCTTTTTCCCAATTAGTTATAAGTGATTTTGATGCATCCTATCCATATCAACTGTTGTAATAAGTATCTCACTTTTGTTTACAGTATAAGCAAATCGAAAAATAAATACAATCAACTTGTAGTATAAAATCTGGACTTTGATTTTCTGAGTTTTGTGAAAATCCTAAGAACTCTGCAACTACAGGATTCTTGATAAACTCTAACTTATCATTTTGATACGGTGCTGTCAGTTTCTTCATTTCCCGTTCTACAAACTCTTTTTTCTGAGTTTTAAGCATACGATAATAATACTGAGAAGATACGTTGCGTTGCAAAGTCCGAACACTCCAGATCTGTTCTGCGGCTTCTTTTTCATACCAAGCACGTGCTTCAGGGTCTTTAACTTGTAATAAAGTTCGATAATGAGACCATGAAAGCAACACATTGGATTGTCTACACGCCGTGTCGACGATTTCAGGAAATGTTTTATACATTTTCAGCCATTTCAAGATTCCTTGCACGAATCCAATTAATCCATCATTCACTAAAATGCCATTTTTACACGTACCTATTCTTTCATTTTTTACCACAAATTTTTCCAAAAACACAAAAAGGAAGTACGAAAGCCTCTCTCCCGGCTTTCATACTCCCTTTAATTTCTCTATCCGATTTTACCAGCTTATACTGCCTCATTCATCGATGCCAGCTTCGCTGCCTGGTCTGCTGCGATCAGGCTGTCAATGACTTCATCCAGATCTCCGTTCATAATACTGTCCAGCTTATGAAGCGTAAGCTTGATTCTGTGATCGGTCACACGTCCCTGTGGGAAGTTGTAAGTACGGATCTTCTCGGAACGGTCTCCGGTACCGATCTGGCTTCTTCTTGCCTCAGCCTCTGCAGACTGCTGTTTCTCCAGTTCCAGTTCATATAACTTAGAACGCAGGAGCCGGAATGCCTTTTCTTTGTTCTGCAGCTGTGATTTTTCTGTCTGGCTGTAGATCACGATTCCTGTCGGGTAGTGAGTCAGTCGTACAGCAGAGTCTGTTGTATTGACACACTGACCACCGTTACCAGATGCACGCATTACGTCGATACGGATATCTTTTTCATCGATCACAACGTCAACCTCTTCTGCTTCCGGCATCACTGCTACGGTAATGGTTGAAGTATGGATACGTCCGCCACTTTCTGTCTCCGGCACACGCTGTACACGGTGTACACCACTTTCGTACTTCATACGGGAATATGCTCCCTGTCCTGTGATCATAAATACGACTTCTTTAAATCCGCCGATTCCGTTCTCATTGAGGGAAATCATCTCTGTCTTCCATCGTCTGCTGTCTGCATAATGTACATACATACGGTAGATCTCAGCCGCAAAAAGGGCAGCTTCATCTCCACCTGCACCTGCACGGATCTCCACGATAACGTTCTTGTCATCGTTCGGGTCCTTTGGAAGAAGGAGGATCTTGAGCTCCTGTTCCAGCTCTTCGACTCTCTTCTTAGACTCACTGAGTTCTTCTTTTGCCAGCTCCTTCATCTCTTCATCGGATTCTTCCTCCAGAAGAAACAGGCTGTCTTCTATATTCTGTTTACAGTTTTTATATTCTTTATATGCCTCAACAATCGGGGTCAGATCATTCTGTTCTTTCATCAGCTTGCGGAAACGTGACTGATCATTGACCACATCCGGCTCCTGAAGCTCACCCATAATCTCCTCATAACGAATGAGCAGATCTTCTAATTTATCAAACATTTCTTTTCCTCCTGTTATTTGCTATGCCTATTGTACACGCCACTTACCACACGGTCAAGACCTGCCAGATCCTTTTGCGTCGAAACCTGTTCAAAACCTGCCTCTTTCAGCAGATTTTCCACATCTGCACTCTGGTCATGCCCGATCTCCATGATAAGCCAGCCGCCATCTGTCAGATAGTCTGGAACTTCTGCCGCGAGGATCCGGTAAAAATAAAGCCCATCCTCTTTTCCATCCAGCGCCTCATACGGGTCATAGAAACGTACCTCTGCTTCCAGCTCCTCAATCACCTTTGTCGGAATGTAAGGCGGATTCGATGTGATCATGTCAAAAGTTCCTGTGATATTTTCAAACATATCGGTCCGGATCCATTCACCGTCTGCTCCGAGTTTTCGGGCATTTTCCCCAGCCACTTTCAGAGCCTCTTCTGAAATATCTGCTCCCTCTATGAAAATCTGCGGATTTCGAAGCTTCAGACTGATTGGAATACAACCGGAACCGGTACACATATCCAGCAGCCTTATCGGATTTTTCTTTTTCATTAGGCGCAGTCTCTTCTCTGCTTCCTCTACAAGAATTTCCGTATCCTGTCTCGGCACAAGTACATGTTCATTGACCGCAAATTCATATCCCATAAATTCCTGTACCCCGGTCAGATGCTGCACCGGAATCCGGGTTTTTCTGCAGCTCACCAGTTCAAAGAACCGGTCTTCTTCAATTTCCGGCATCTTCCCAAAGCCATCAACATAATACCTGGTCCTTGTCATGCCGGTCACATGCTCCAGCAAGATCCAGGCATCACTCTCCGGCTCCGGGATCCCTGCCGCTTTCAATTCGCCTGTGGCTTTCTGATATGCTTCCTGATAGGTCACAGCTTTTACTCCTCTTCCTTATATCCGAAATTCTCTCTCAAATATGCTTTCCAGTCAAATACCGCTTCTACCGATGCGATACCAACTTTGATCATCTCATCGTCCGGTTCTTTTGTCGTAAGCCCCTGCAGCCAAAGTCCCGGCTTACTTAAGATACACACGATCGGATTCTCACTGCTTCCTGCCCATTTGATCAGCTCATAAGAAATTCCTGCGATCACCGGAAGAAGTGCAATTCTCACAATCACTCTCATCAGCGGAGATTCTACCCTTACAAAAAATAAGAGAACGATTCCCACGATCATGACAAACAGCATGAAGCTGGTTCCGCATCTTTTATGTTCTTTAGAGCTCTTTCTAACATTCTCAACAGTCAGTGGAAGTCCATGTTCAATACAGTTGATACACTTATGCTCCGCGCCATGATAGCGATACAGACGCTTAATATCGTTCATTACTGAAATTCCACCCACATAAGCAACAAAAATCACAATGCGGATGATTCCCTCAATGATAATCCGAACTGTATAGGAAGAAATCCATTTCTTCAGCAGATCTGACAAAAAATACGGAAGTACCATAAAAATACCGATCGCAAGTGCAAAAGATACAACCATCGTCAGCGTCATCAAAAGCTTTTCCATACGCTCCTGCTTCTTTTCTTCGGCTTCGGTCATCTCTTTTTCTTCCTCTTCCTCATAAAAGCTTGCTGACCAGGTCAAAGTCTTCATCCCCAATACCAGAGAATCAACAAAATTAAAGATTCCTCTGACAAAAGGGAGCTTCGTAAGTGCCGTATATTTTCCAACTACACTTTTATATGTATCTGTTGTAACTTCTATCTCTCCGTCAGGCTTTCTTACCGCAACCGCATAACGGTCTTTATTCTTCATCATCACGCCTTCGATGACAGCCTGACCACCAATATTCGAAGATTTCATATTCTGTTATGTCCTTTTTAATTCATCGTATACACAAAATAGGCTGAGATTTCACAATCCCAGCCTGTTGAATTCTCTTATTACTGAATTCCGTATTTCTTGTTAAACTTGTCAACACGACCTCTGGCCTGAGTTGCTTTCTGCTGTCCTGTGTAGAACGGATGACATTTAGAGCAGATTTCTACGTGGATTTCTTTGCTTGTAGAACCTGTTACGAATGTATTCCCACAGTTGCAAGTTACAGTTGCCTGATAGTAATCTGGATGGATTCCTTCTTTCATGATTTTCACCTCTTCTTGTTTTATTCGTTTTACGCGCTTTCACGCGGCTAATATCTTTAAACAGCTATGTTAGCATAACATAGTTTTTTTCTAAATGCAAGTAATTTTCTAAATAAACTTTGTTTTTTTGACCATTTGGACAAATTCTACGTTATTTTTCGTGCGGTCAAACATATTCAGAATGCTGTCTACCGCTTCATCTGACTTCATTCCGTTTAATGCACGGCGCATAATATCTACTGCTTCCTGCTCCTCTTTCGTAAGAAGCAGATCCTCCCTCCGGGTTCCGGATTTCGGGATATCGATTGCCGGAAAGATTCTCTTTTCAGAAAGCTTCCGGTCAAGCACCAGCTCCATGTTACCGGTTCCTTTAAATTCTTCGTAGATGACATCATCCATCTTGCTTCCGGTATCTACAAGTGCGGTTGCGAGGATAGTAAGGCTTCCGCCCTCACGCATATTTCTCGCTGCACCAAAGAAACGTTTCGGCATATGAAGTGCTGCCGGATCAAGACCACCGGACAGGGTTCGTCCGCTCGGTGGAACAACCAGGTTGTATGCTCTTGCCAGACGGGTAATGCTGTCCAGAAGGATCACAACGTCTTTTTTGTGCTCGACCAGACGTTTTGCACGCTCGATTACCATCTCTGACACACGTTTATGATGCTCCGGAAGCTCATCAAATGTCGAATAAATGACTTCCACATTATCCCCTTCAATGGCTTCTTTGATGTCAGTTACTTCTTCCGGACGTTCATCGATCAGAAGGATCAGAAGATGGATCTCCGGATTGTTCTTCCTCATAGAAAGCGCCACCTGCTTTAACAGGGTTGTCTTACCTGCTTTCGGCGGTGATACGATCATGCCTCGCTGTCCCTTACCAATTGGAGAGATCAGATCCATAACACGCATTGCCGTGCTGCTCTTTCCCGCTTCCAGTCTGAGACGTTCATTTGGGAAAATCGGTGTCATATTTTCAAAGTTCATTCTGCGTGCTGCTTCTGCCGGAGACATTCCATTGATCTTGGTCAGATACAGAAGCGCACTGAATTTTTCGGACTGTATCTTTACTCTTGTATTTCCTGTCAGGATATCCCCTGTCTTCAGGCTGAATCTGCGGATCTGCGATGGTGATACATATACATCTTCATCGCCCGGCAGATAGTTCTGGGAACGGATAAATCCGTATCCATCCATGACTTCCAGAATTCCATTCACCGTACGTCCACTGTCAAGCTGTTCAATATCTGCAGTTCCGGCTTTTTCGGATTTTACTTCCTCCTTCGCCTCTTTTATTGAATCTTTGTCATCTTCTTCCAGCATAAGATCGATCAGATCTGCTTTTTTCAACGTTGAAATTCCGCGAAGTCCGCGCGTTTTTGCCACCTCTTTTAACGTAGAAAGAGGCAGGGACTCATATTTTTCTCTCGTCATATGTTCTATATTCCTCCTTTATTCCAATTACTTTTCTTATCCAAAAAAATATTAAACTTTTAACATTGGGAAATCTTGTCTGAACTGACTAATTTGCTTTTGATAAACCCAAGTATACAACATTTTGCACAAAATGGAAAGAAGTTTTTTGATTTGCTTTCATATCAGAAGAATGTTATCATAAAAGAGCAGCAAAACTGTAATCAAAGGAGGACGTATGAAAATGTCAGCAATCGAACAAGCACTTGAAATGCATGAAAAATGGAATGGAAAAATTGAAACTACTGCAAAGTCACACGTAAACTCTCGTGAAGACCTCGCAATCGCATATACACCAGGCGTTGCCGAGCCATGCAAGGTCATTGCAAAGGACCCGGATGCAGCCTACAAATACACGATGAAAGCCAACACGATCGCTGTAGTATCCGACGGTAGTGCCGTTCTCGGACTTGGTAACATCGGAGCCAAAGCCGCCATGCCTGTTATGGAAGGAAAAGCAGTTCTTTTCAAAGAATTCGGCGGAGTCAACGCAGTTCCGATCTGCCTGGATACCCAGGATACAGAAGAGATTATTAAGACCGTTGTCAATATTGCACCTGCTTTCGGCGGAATCAACCTGGAAGATATCTCTGCCCCGCGCTGTTTTGAGATTGAGAGCCGTTTAAAAGAACTTCTTGATATCCCTGTATTCCACGATGACCAGCATGGAACCGCCATCGTCGTTCTGGCAGGTATCATCAACGCCCTTAAAGTAACTGGCAAGAAAAAAGAAAACTGTAAGATCGTTGTAAATGGTGCCGGAAGCGCCGGAGTTGCAATTACAAAGCTTCTTCTTACCTACGGCTTCCCGAAAATCACTATGTGTGATATCAACGGAATCATCTCTGCTGATTCACCGAACCTGAACTGGATGCAGAAAGAAATGACCAAAGTGACCAACCTTGACCATGAGACCGGCACACTTGCTGATGCACTCAAGGGTGCTGATATCTTCGTCGGTGTATCTGCCCCGAACATTGTTTCCCAGGAAATGGTTGCTTCTATGAATAAGGATGCGATCCTTTTCGCAATGGCAAACCCGGTACCGGAGATCATGCCGGATCTTGCAAAAGCTGCAGGCGCAAAAGTTGTCGGAACCGGACGTTCTGACTTCCCGAACCAGGTCAACAACGTTGTCGCTTTCCCTGGTATCTTTAAAGGTGCATTAGAAGGACGTGTGCCACAGATCACCGAAGAGATGAAGCTTGCCACAGCAAAAGCAATCGCTGGACTGGTTCCGGATGAAGAGCTTAACGAGAACAATATTCTTCCGGAAGCTTTTGACCCACGCGTATCACAGATTGTAAGCGAAGCTGTCAAAGCTCTGATTTAATCTTATGAATACAAGGACCCATGATAGCAATCGCCCGCAGGAAATATCCTGCGGGCTTACTTACAAAAAAGAAAATCCCCGGCGCTGGGGAGAACGGCGCTACTATGCACTGGACTACTATCTGAAACAGAATTTCGGTGAGAAACTGTACAAGATTTCTTTAAACGGAGGCTGTTCCTGTCCGAACCGGGACGGAACCTGCGGCACACGCGGTTGTATCTTCTGTAGCGAAGGCGGATCCGGCGATTTTGCCGCTTCTTCTTCTCTTTCTGTTGCCGATCAGCTTGCCTATGGAAAAGACCTTGTCCGCCCCAAATACAACGGGCACAGCTATATCGCCTATTTTCAGGCATATACCAATACCTATGCACCAGTCTGTCATCTGCGCCGGATCTTTACCGAGGCGATTTCTGATCCGGAAGTACGCATTTTATCTATCGCAACCCGTCCGGATTGCCTTTCACCTGAAATCCTTACACTGCTTGCCGAACTAAATGCCATTAAACCGGTCTGGGTAGAGCTTGGACTTCAGACGATCCACGAACGCACTGCCAACTGGATGCGCCGTAGTTATCCACTTCCCGTCTTTGAGCAGGCGGTCCATTCCCTTCATGCGATTGGGGTACAGATCATCACCCACGTAATTTTATTTCTTCCGGGAGAATCTGAAGCAGATATGCTTGCAACCATCCATTATCTGAACACTCTTCCGATTGACGGAATCAAGCTGCAGCTTCTCCACGTTCTGAAGCATACCGATCTGGCAGATCTTTACAGGCAGGAACCTTTTTATATTCCAGATATGAACGCTTATTTTCATCTGCTTGGAAAATGTATCGCTTCGCTCCGTCCGGATATTGTCATTCACCGTCTGACCGGTGACGGACCAAAATCTCTTCTTATCGCACCGCTCTGGACCGGCAATAAACGGTTAGTACTCAATCAGATGCAGCGCTATTTAAAAGAGCAGAATCTCTGGCAGGGGAAAGAATATACTACATTTTAAGGAGGCAGCCCTATGGCAGAAGCATTTACACTTTATAAACTCATCATTCTATACATGCTGGACAAAGTTGATTTTCCTCTGACCAACTCCCAGATTTCTGAATTTGTCCTGGATAAAGGATATACCGATTATTTCAAACTCCAGCAGGCTCTTTCTGAACTTACGGACGGTGGTCTCATCCTGAAAGAATCCACTCACAACCGCACTCTTTTCCATCTGACGGAGGATGGTGCGGAGACGGTTCATCTCTTCCGGGATAAGATTTCAAAATCTATCCAAGATGACATCGACCACTTTTTACAGGCAAAACAGTATGACCTGAAAAATGAAGTTTCCGTCAAAGCAGATTACAAGAAAAATGCGGCGGAAGAATACTCCGTGCGCTGCCAGGTCTTTGAAAATCACGAACCACTGATCGATCTGACACTTTCTGTGCCGACCGAAAAAGAAGCGGCGGCAATCGCACTCAACTGGCAAAAGAAAAATCAGGTTGTCTATGCGTGGTTGATGGCTCAGTTGTTGTGATGGGGGAAAGACAGTTCGCAATTCAGGGTTGTGATCGGGCAAGGATACAAAATAACCCCAACTGATTCCGTTGTGCTAACCATTCCGATGAGCCACTTAGGGCGAAAATCGTGTTCAGCAGAGGCTTCCACGATTTTTGCGTCTCATCTCCATAGCACAACAATCGAATCTGTTGGGGTTATTTTGTATCCTTGCCCGTTTTCTACTGTATTGGTGCGAACCTGGATTTTCGCCCCAGCACAATGTGGGGTTCGTTCGTTTTTTGGTATCGCTGGTTTGTAAGTAAACCAATGTCTCTCCACTACAAATATCAAATCTACATCGTTAATTAGGCACATCTTAACCAGATCATTGAAAATTTATGAATACCAGGTCTGCTCCAAAAGAGCTGAATCCCGGGCGCGGACAGAAAACAAATGGATAAGGATTCCATGTTTGTGCTATGGAGATGAGACACAAAAATTGTGGAAGCCCTTGCTGACACAATTTTCGCCTTAAGTGGCTCATCGGAATGGTCAGCACAAAGGAATCCGCTCCATTTGTTTTCTGTCCGCGCCCGACCACAACCTGCAAAAAAGCAGACCGTCCCATATTCCGATCTGCCTAAATAACCACCACAAAACTGATGAATTTCCTTTCTTCTATTTTCTCCATTCCCACCGTAATTTCTCCGTGGTAACGGTTCACGAGCATCTTCGCATTATAAAGTCCCAGTCCATGCTTTTTCTCATCTTCTTTGGTGGTGAATCCTTTTTCAAAGAAATGACTGATCTCACCAAGTCCGATTCCTTCTACCGGATTCTTTATCGTGAAGATAAGCTTATCATTCTGGGAATCAATTTCAATCAGTACCTGATTTTTTTCTTCGGTACAGGCTTCGTATGCATTGTCGATCAGGGTTCCCACAATCTCAATCAGGTGATGTTCGGAGATTCCGGATACGATTTCTTTATTCCATACCCGGATATCGGTCTGGACATATTCCGGTGCACGGACAATTTTACTGTAGATGAATCCTGCCAGGATTTTATCGCTGATCTTCAGAAGCGGAAGATATTTCCTGCTGTCATCTTCCCGGGCTATTCCAGTGATATAAGCGGACTGCTTTGCTACCAGCTCTTCATAATTGTCGATGGTCAGATGCATATTCAGGATTGCATTCAGATGATTGTCAAATTCATGCTGTTTGGCACGGATTTCTTTGACCAGTTCTTCCAGCGGAATCAGATAGTTCTGATAAAGCCGCAGTTCATTTTCCTTCTGACGTATCAGTACATAATTACTTCGCCAGTCCACAATTCCCCAGATTACAACGATCACCATCAGAACAAACATGATAAACACCCGGTAATCGAAGGTACCGCTGATCAGAAAATCCACGATCAGATAGACTGATACCATAAGTGCCATTACGCAGAAAATACGATATAGAAATTTGCGTACCCAATCAGCCATTTAACAGTCCTCCGATCACCGATTTGTATGTCACACCGATTTCCACCGTATCCGGACAGTTTTTGATCCGGATGATCCGGTTGACGGTATCGTAATATTCAACTTCATTTTTATTGACCGCATACATCCGATGGCACTGTGTAAACATCCCTTTTGGCATCTTAAGCAGCATCTGTCTGAGAGTCACATAAGGGACATCCCAGTTCTCCGTCACGAGATGCAGTCTTGTTCCTCTCGGTATCGCTTCCAGATAACGGATATCCTCGCATTTCAGCTGATAATTGATCCCGTCTTTTTTCACAACAATCACCGGTGGTTTCTCCCTACTCTCTTTTTCCAGCACCTTCTGAACAACCTCTTCCACCTGCTCCCTGCGAAATGGCTTCATAATATACTGGTAACAGTGCAGCTCCCGGTAAGCCTGCATTTCCATATTGCCAATGGCAGTCACCATCACGATCGGGGTAAATGTATATTCAAACCTCTCCCGTATCTCTCTTGCGAACAAAATCCCACCGATATCCTCCCGGTCTTCGCCACTTAGATTTACATCCAAAAGGAAAAGACCATACCGGATTTCCTGATCCAGCAGGTCTTTTGCCTCTTTTAGGGAAGATGCCTTGTGGACGCGGATATCATCCGAATATGCGGTAAGAATCTCTAACAACGCCTGAAGCGAAGCCGGTTCATCTTCCAGGATCAATACCTCCGTCATCTTTTTGTCACCTTTCCTCTCTTTTCTTTTATCTGATTAGCTTTAATCTTCTTTGATCACTTCTTTGGCACTTTTTACAAGTCCTGCAAGTGACTGCAGTTCTGACGGAATAATGATCTTTGTTGCCTTGCCGTCTGCTGCCTTTTCAAATGCTTCCAGACTCTTGATGGTAAGCACTGCCTGATCTGCACCTGCTTCACGGATGAAACGGATACCGTCTGCATTTGCCTGCTGTACTTTAAGGATGGCTTCCGCTTCACCTTCAGCCTCTTTGATCCTCTTTTCTTTTTCTGCTTCTGCCTGGAGGATCGCTGCCTGTTTTTCAGCTTCCGCTTTTAGGATCACAGATTCTTTTTCACCTTCTGCAACAAGGACAGTAGATTTCTTTTCACCTTCTGCACGGAGAATGGCTTCACGTCTTTCACGTTCTGCTTTCATCTGTTTCTCCATTGCATCCTGGATTGCTGCCGGCGGAATGATATTTTTCAGTTCTACACGATTGACTTTGATTCCCCATGGATCCGTTGCCACATCCAGAGATGCGCGCATCTTCGTATTGATCGTCTCTCTTGATGTCAGTGTCTGGTCAAGTTCCAGATCACCGATGATGTTACGAAGAGTGGTCGCTGTCAGATTCTCGATTGCCATGATCGGGTTCGCTACTCCGTAGCAGAACATCTTCGGATCTGTAATCTGGTAGAATACAACGGTATCGATCCGCATGGTTACGTTATCCTTTGTGATAACCGGCTGCGGTGCAAAATCAACTACCTGCTCTTTTAAGTCTACTCTTCTTGCCACACGTTCAATGATCGGCAGTTTAAAATGAAGTCCTACACTCCATGTTGCCTGATATGCACCAAGACGTTCGATAACCAGTGCCTTTGCCTGTGGCACGATCTTGATGCAGGAAGTCAGAAGCAATAATGCGATCACAATAATAATTACTAAAATAATAAGTCCCATCATCTTTTAGTCCTCCTCATATTTTTGTACGATTAACTTTACTCCGGATATGTTGACGACCTTCGCCAGTGTCCCCGGTTCCAGGATCACGTCATCCTGTTCGGATCTTACCGTCCACTCCGTACCATTTACCACTGCCATACCGGTCTGCCCGATGTTATCTACCTTCTGGCTGATCCGGATCGTCTTTCCGATGATTCCTTCATAGTTCGTCTTCAGACGGCGGGTATTGATAAACCGCATTGCAAATGGTCTGGTAAATACAAGCAGTAAAATTGTCACAACAAAAAATGTAACCACCTGTCCGGCAAACGGTACATCCAGAATATTCAGGATCAGTGCCGCCAGCGCACCTCCTGCTCCCCAGATCGTTGTAAGTCCCACCGTTATGATCTCGATCACCAGAAGTACTACCAGAAGAACCAGCCATGCAATTGTGATATAGCTGTCCTGAACTGCTCCCATATTCTTCACTCCTTTCTGCTTACCGTTATGGTAGCAGAGTGTCTGTGGCAAATCAATCCTTTCTGCGTGAATGCAGTGATTTTCTGTGCGAATCTCGTTGTTCCCTTTCGTGTCAGTCCTTTTTACAGTTGACGCATGAGTAGCCGCTTCTTTTTTGCCAACCGGAAATCATCAGGTCACTTTACGCCTCATCCCTGATCCGTTTCATATGCGCTTTGATCGTTTTTTCATAACCGTTGTCACTCGCTTCATAGAACACCGCATCCCGGATCTCATCCGGCAGATACTGCTGTTTTACATAGTGATTCGGATAATCATGCGCATATTTGTAACCGATTCCGTGTCCTAACTTTGCAGAACCTTTATAATGTGCATCCTGCAAATGTACCGGAACGGTTGTCTTATATTTTTTCACATTATCCATCGCCGCAAAGACTGCATTGCATGCCGAATTGCTCTTCGGTGCTGTCGCCACGTAAAGAACTGCCTGCGACAGAATGATCTGCGCCTCCGGCATTCCGATCCGCTCCACCGCCTGCGCTGCGCTGACCGCCACATTCAGTGCCATCGGATCTGCATTTCCCACATCTTCCGATGCACAGATCATGATCCTGCGGGCGATAAATTTGATATCCTCCCCCGCATACAGCATCTTTGCCAGATAATACACCGCCGCATCCGGATCGGAACCGCGCATACTTTTGATAAATGCAGAAATCGTATCGTAATGGTTATCCCCGGTCTTATCATATCGCACAACCCGCTTCTGTATACATTCCGATGCAACATCCAGCGTAATATGGATCTGACCGTCCTCACTTTTCGGTGTTGTGAGGATTCCAAGCTCCACTGCATTGAGGGCAGACCGGGCATCTCCACCGGCAAGGTCCGCAAGGAAATGCAGGGCATCCTCCTCGATCACCGCATGGTAACTTCCCATTCCTTTTTTCTCATCCTGCACCGCTCTTAAGATCAGCGTCTCCACTTCCTCCTGCGACAGCGGACGCAGTTCAAAAATGCTTGATCTGGAAAGAAGCGCTCCATTCACTTCAAAGTACGGATTCTCCGTCGTCGCCCCGATCAGAATAATCGTGCCGTCTTCGACAAACGGAAGCAGATAATCCTGCTGTCCCTTGTTAAAACGGTGAATCTCATCGATGAAAAGGATCGTCCGCTTCTGGTACATCCCTTTCAGCTCTTTTGCCTTGTTCACCACTTCTTCCATATCCTTCTTCCCGGCAACCGTAGCATTAATCTGGGTAAACTCTGCACTTGTAGTATTGGCAATCACCTTTGCAAGCGTCGTCTTTCCGGTTCCCGGAGGACCGTAAAAGATGACGGAGCTTAATTTGTCCGCTTTGATCGCACGATACAGAAGCTTGTCCTTTCCGATAATGTGCTGCTGTCCAACTACCTCATCCAGAGTCGTCGGACGCAGTCTGGAGGCAAGGGGCGATTCTTTCTCCTTTGTCGTCTCCCGCATATAATCAAATAAATCCATCAAAACCTCTCCTTTAATCCAGCAGCAATTCATCGACTGTCACAAATTCGTATCCTTTTGCCTGCATGATATCAATAATACGAAGTGCCGCCTTCGCCGAAGACAAATAACAGTCATGTAATAAAATAATATCATTTTCCTCCGTTTCCGTCACTACTTTATTGACAATTTCTGTCTCGTTATCCGTATTCCAGTCAAGCGGATCCACATTCCATAGCACCGCAATCATGCCGGTATTCTCTTCCATCTCCTTCTTCCAGGCTCCATAAGGCGGCCGCATATATTCCGTCTTTTTTCCAGTGACTGCTTCGATCGCGGCATTAGTCTTTTCCAGTTCGCACTCCGCTGCTTCCTGGGACATTTTGGTGAGATCCACGTGGCTGTAAGTATGATTTCCGATGATATGTCCTTCCTCTGCCTCTCTTGTCAGAAGCTTCGGATACTTCACTGCATTTTCCCCAATTACAAAGAACGTAACCTTCACATTCCGCTCTGCAAGTCCGTCCAGAAGAACAGGCGTACCAGAAGGATGTGGACCGTCATCAAAGGTGAGGGCAATCTTTTGCTTTTCCTGATGCTGCGTATCTGTTCCACCTGTGTCATAGGATGCTTCTACCGTTTTCTCATTCATTTTTATCAATTCGATCCTTCCGTTACTTACCACTCCCCAGCTCACCAGAAGCCATGTAAAACATAAAAAACTGATTATTCCATAAAACAGCCGGTGCAGCATCCGGACATCCCTCTTTTTCCATTCTACTCTTTTTACTATATGCGTGAGATTCTTTTCCTATGTACTCACATTTATTCTTTCCTGCCTCATGCACTCTCGCGTTATAAAAATATAGGCGAAAATCCTACTTCTTCCAGTTTTCTGTTATAAGATACAAAAACAGAGGATACAAACCAGCTCCTGCTGATTCATATCCCCTGAACCGTCTTTTTTTATTCTTCTGCTAAATACATTCTCTCAGAATTTTTTCTGGATTTTCCCACTTCATTTTAATCTTTGCAGATTCATTCCATCTCTTCTCTACATTGCCTTCTTATAAAGCGCAATAATATCCTTAATCGTAGACTGTCTCGGATTTGCCATGATATTTCCACTCTTCATGGCATCGGCAGCCATCAGTTCAATCTTATCTTCCGTTACACCAACATCGGCAAGATGCTGCGGAATGCCAAGATCACGAAGCAGATCTCTTGCTTCGTCCACCAGCATTTCCGGTACAAAACCGATCACCGGATCTTTTTCTTTGCTGATATAATTGTAGATCTTCTCATAACGTCCGTGGTCTGCAAGTGCATTATATTCTACGATCGTTGGAAGAAGGATCGCATTTGCCACACCGTGTGCCACATGGAAATAGGCGCTTACCGGATGGCTCATAGCATGGATATTTCCAAGTCTTGCCCAGGCAAATGCGATACCTGCGAACATACTTCCGGAGAGCATGGCTGCTGCCGCCTCTTCATCCTGACGGTTTGCCACGAATCTGCGCAGATTTGCACCGATCAGTTCCATTGCCTTTTCTGCCATCGCGTCGGAAAATGGAGAAGCATCTCTTGAAGTATATGCCTCCCATGCATGGATCAGTGCATCTACGCCACATGCTGCGGCTACAGATGCCGGTGAAGTCATGACAAGTTCCGGATCCAGAAGGGCATAGCTCGGGATCAGCTCATAACTGAATACGGTCAGCTTATAGTTTCTTGCTTCGTCCGTAATTACAGAGAATGCGGTCACTTCACTTCCTGTACCTGCCGTTGTCGGGATTGCAATGATTGGAACGATCGGTCCCGGCACCTTATGTGCTCCCTCATAATCTCCGATCTCTCCGCCGTATTTTGCAAGAACACCAACTGCCTTTGCCACATCCATCGGGCTTCCGCCACCGAAAGCTACAATACTGGTTGCTCCTGCCTTTTTGTATGCCTCTGTCGCTTTATTTACCGTTTCTACAGACGGATTGGCTTCTACATCAGTAAATACTTCGATTTCAATACCGGAAGCTTTTACGATTTCTTCCACCTTCTCTACCATCCCGATCTTCTTCAAAACCGGTCCGGAGATCAAAAGCATCTTCCTGGAACCACTTTTCTCAAGAAGCTCCGGAAGTCTTTTTAAACTGCCTTTTCCAAAAATAATATCCTGTGGTACATTGAATGCAAAATCTTTCATCATCTACTACTCCTTTTTCCTTATCGTATACACAAAGAATGTGCCTTGGCACATTCTCGCGCCAAGCGCAGTCACTTGCGACATTATTCCTCTTCGCGCGAGTGCGCATCTCCGGCACACAGTGCCTTTTATTTTATAGGAAGTTCCTATAAAACAAAAAACGAGACCGCACCATTGCAGCCTCGCCCTTGAGTTTCCACTTACACAGAATATACCCTCTGTCATTTCTTTGTCAAGAGAATCTGTGTTTTTATTTTTTCTTTTTCTTCACGTTCTTCTTTACTGTCTTTTTCGCCGGTTTCTTCACACTGTACCCAAACGTTCCCAAAAGCTTACCCAGACTATAATACTGTCCGTGCACATATACGATCGGATCGGTCTTTTCCAGTGCAAATCGCCCTTTCTGATCCATATAGGCATCATCTACATGAACTGCTTTTACCTCAGCAAGGAAAATATGATGCGATCCCGGCGTTTCTTTTTTGACCACCCTGCACTCGATGTTGACCGGGCTTTCCCCGATCAGCGGTGCGCTCACATGCTCTGCCTTTTCCGGAGTCAGATGCAGCTCTTTGAATTTGTCCACATCTCTTCCCGAACGCACACCACAGTAATCCGTCGCATACGCAAGCTTTTCTGTTGTCAGATTGATCACAAATTCACCGGTCTCTTCGATCATATGATAAGAATACCGCTCCGGTCTCACGGAAATGGAAACCATCGGCGGATTGGTGCAGACGGTTCCCGCCCACGCCACGGTAATGATATTTGGATTGCCTTCTTTATCTGCCACGCTGACCATAACTGCCGGCAGCGGATACAGCATATTGCCCGGCTTCCAGATCTGCTTTGCCATCTTTCATCTCTCCCGTATCATCTGTTTATTGTTTCTGCTGCAGGTAAGTGACCAGAACAGGGATCATCTGTTTCTTTCTGGATACGACCCCCTTCAGAAGGATCTTTTCGGTATCACCTGACAGTTCATACGCTTCAAGGACCTGCTCCTTCGCATTCTCGCCACAGCACAGAAGCTCTGTTGATTCCTCCAGGATGTTGGTCATCATCAGGTAAAGCATATGCAGTCCCTGCGTCTTTCTTGCCTCTTCCAGATATGGAATCAGACGTTCTTTTACCTCATCCAGCTCATCCTGATTCATGGAAGTGATCTGTCCGACTCCGAACCTCGTATCTTTCACATTAAATACCTTGAAGTCCTGGAAACAGATCTCTT
Source organism: Allocoprococcus similis (assembly GCF_054660775.1). NCBI lineage: Bacteria > Bacillati > Bacillota > Clostridia > Lachnospirales > Lachnospiraceae > Allocoprococcus > Allocoprococcus similis. The sequence goes on along the minus strand of NZ_BAAHSG010000006.1, from coordinate 249,834 downwards.
CTACGGATTTACCACGCAGATTACTTCCCGCATTGAACATCTCTTTTGCATGTTCTTCCATATTGATTCCGGCAATCCGTGCCAGTGCTTCTGCTGCCGCCTGATCAACCATGGTACAGGTTGGTGAGCGGAACAGTAAGGTATCTGAAATGATCGCTGAACACAGAAGTCCCGCTATCTGCGGATCTACTTCCACACCGCTTTCCTGATACATCTGGTAAATGATCGTCGCCGTACATCCAACCGGCTGATTGCGGAAGTAGACCGGTCCAATGGTCTCCAGACCACCCAGTCTGTGATGATCAATGATCTCCTGCACCTCTGCCTCTTCAATTCCATTCACAGCCTGTGATTTTTCATTATGATCCACCAGAATTACCTGTTTTTTACGGGAAGTCATAAGTCTTCGTCTGGAGAGGAAACCACAGAACTTTCCTTTATTATCCAGAATTGGGAAATCTCTGTACTTCGTCTTTGACATGACTTCTTTGACCTGTTCTACATAATCTTTCAGATGGAACGTTTCCAGATTGTCACGGCTCATGAAAAATTTGACCGGAATACTCTGGTTGATCAGCCTTGCCGCAGTAAAGGTATCATGTGGTGTCTGAATGATCACAATGTCCCGCTCCTCTGCCATCTTCTTGATCGTCTTGGAGATATTGGCTCCCTGACAGATGACCAGACAGCTTGCATCCATCTCGATCGCGCAGAGCTGGGACTCATAACGGTTTCCGAGAATAACAAGATCATCCTTCTCGATAAAATTCTCCATCATATCTGGACTGGATGCTGCAATGACAACTTTTCCATTCAGGAAATAGCCATGTTCATTCCCGGTGATCAGCATTCCGTCCAGTGTCTTGACGATGTTTCGGTACTGGGTTCTCGCTGTTGCAAGAATATTATTGTCATACACTTCCATATAAGATGTTGCGATATCTCCGATGGTGATCAGCCCTTCCAGCTTCTCCCCTCTTGTCACCGGCAGAGTCTTGATGATCTCATCCTTCATCCGTGCCCATGCATCTTTAATGGACATGTGACCAGAGACTCCTTCGATCTGACGGATATCCATATCCTTCACCTGCAGATGTACATTGTCCAGAAGTGCCGGCACCTCTGTCTGGAATTTATCCAGAACATAAGCGGTCTCGCCATTGACCTCGCCTGCTCTCTTCGCTATGTATCTCTCTCCTGTGATCTGATTTTTCAGATTTGCATATGCTATTGCTGAACAGATGGAATCCGTATCCGGATTTTTGTGTCCGATCACATACACTTTCTTTGGTTTTTTCTGTTCCATTTTATTACAACTCCATTACTATCTCTTGTGTTACTTACTTTTCAGAATGCCATTTTTTTCGTTGTTCGTCAACCCTTGTACGGATAAAAGACCACTTACACTAAATTTTAAACAATATCTCTACAAGCGCCTTCGGTCTTCCTCCTGCTGCCGCAGTCTTCTTCGCATATACTTTTCCATAGCCGGCTTCCATGATCTTATTCATGATCCGCCGGGCACTTCTGACCGTAATTCCCAGGCACTCTGCCAGCTGATGTGCATCAAAAATATAACTTTTTCTCACATCTGCAATTGCAATGATCTTCAGGATTGATGTTGTACTAAGACCTGTCTTCTCTGAAATTTCCTGTAATTTGGGATCGGAAGAAATAAGCTGGTATTCCAGCTGGATCTCTTTTCCAAGCGGACCATGCTGTGTCTGCTTTGCATCAATCCAGAAAATCTCCTGCTTTTCATTTTTCAGGGAAGAATCCAATGCACGCCTTGCATTCATTTCTGCTTCATTCATGGTTCCTCCGGTTCCAATTCCCACATTCAGGCTGATCTTATTTTCTTCCTGAACCTTTTTTTGCAGGTTCAGAAGTCTCCTCTGATTAAACTCTTCCTGCACAGCTCCCGAGTTTGAAAATACGATATACTCTCTTCTTCCAGATGCAAAAATCGCTCCCTGAATCCCTTTTGTATATTTAATGATTTCTTTTTCAATATCTGCTTTTGCGAGCATACTCGAATAATAATTTTCTTCTCTGCTCTCATAGTCTGTAAGCTGAAAAATTTCAACTGCTGCCTGCGCATACTCCGCTTCCTGGAGTGCGCATTCATTTTTTAATTTTTCCAATGCCACTCTCACCTTCGCCCTGGTCGGCGGCAGATAAATGGCATGATACCCTTTTTCTTTCAGTATCTTATATACCCAGCGCAGTGAAGTCAGTGCCACATTCACTTTTCCTTCATCCAGAAGCTTCATGTGCCACTCCACATACTGTTCTTCTTCTACTCCTGCTTGAAACGGGCAGGAATAGATATTTCTTGCCAGAATATCAAATGCATCCAGCAAATCCTCAATAACCTGTTTTTCTACAATATCAATACTAAATGCATCCAGTTCGATATTACTTTTCTGCATCTGCAGGAAAGCTCCGGCTATACTGACAACCGACTTTTCCACCGAAGCATGCGGCTTGGTAAAATGATAGTTCTGCCCGACAAAACTCTCGACCGCGCGACCGGTAAACAGCACCGCATCACACTCCAGTTCACATCCTTCGATTAGTCTGTCGCTTCGATTGACCTGCTCTTCTTCATAGGAAACTACTTCGACTAAACTGTCAATTTCTTTTATACTCTTCTTAACAATCTCGCAAGATGCTTTTGATCCGATAACTCCAATTTTCACAAAAATATCCCCCATATTGTGATCTTATATTTTAAAAAAGGAATCCCTCAAACGGGATTCCTTTTTATTATAACTCAGAGCCATCAAAAACCACAAGCTTAGAATATTCTTTTTTCAATTCCAGATAGCTTTCTTTTGTCAGTGTCGGTTTGAAATTATCCAGAATATGTTTTGCCTTCTTTGCATCATCATAAAGAAGATCAATGATCGTAAGTGCCATCATCTTTGCCGGAACGATATATGCCAACTCCGGATCTGCAAGACGATAATCTTTGGAATGAAGTCCTCCGATGATTCCTTCTGTCCAGATGTGCATACACGGCATAATCTGGGAAAGATCCCCCAGATCGGTAGAACCTGCTGTCTCATATAATTCTACAAATGAATCTTTTTCTGCCCCTGTATATTCAATCATATTCTCCTTATATAAAGCGGAAAGTTCACGGTTGGTATTCATTGGGAGATAGCCAATCTTATCATCAATCTCAACCTTTCCACCGAGTGAAAGAGCTCCGGCTTTTAATGCACGGTTCACTTTTTTACTTGCATCCAGCATTCCTTCGATTGTAAAAGCACGCACCATAATCTGCATCTTCACAACTGCCGGGACCACGTTGACCAGATCTCCGCCTTCTGTGATGATCGCGCTCACACGAACCTTTTCTTTCTCCTGAAAAGTCTCACGGAGTGCATGGATATTGTTCAGTGCCAGCTCTGCCATATTTAACGCATTGATTCCTTCATGTGGTGCAAAACCTGCATGCGCAGCTTCTCCGATAAATGTTACCGTCTTTGTCACAAAGCCGTTGCAGTCGGTATCAATCGTGCAATGTCTGCCATTTCCAATTTCCATCATGTGACACTGCAATGCCATATCCACATCATCAAAGCCACCGCGTTTTAAATATTCCTGCTTGCCGCCGTAAAAGCTGATCTTATTTTCACGAATCAGGCTGTCACGGTAATCATAATCTACACATTCCTCAGCCGGGATCGCAATAAAATCAACCGCGCCATCCAGTTCTTTCATAACTCCGGATTTCAAAAGACCGATCGCACATCCATACAGATTTGCAAGCTGTGCGTGATGACCGCAGGCATGAACATTCCCCTCCGGTGTGCTGTCCGGATGTTCTTTGCACTGGATACAGTCCAGCTCTCCGATCACGGCAATTCTTGTATCCCCTTTTTTCGGAGTTGAAACCTTGCAGCCGGTATATGCAATTTCTGTTTCCGGCTCTTCCCCAAGCTTCTGAAATGCCTTTATCATTCTCTCAGTCGTCTTAAATTCTTTATAGCCAAGTTCAGGCGTTTTATATACATCATCGCCAAGCTGAATGATCAGATCCCTGTTCGCATCAATCGCGTCCAGACATCTCTTCTTCAGTTCTTCTTTTTCCATCTGTGTCGTCCATCTCCTATTCTGCACCCATCAGTCTTCTCAGCACTTTTGTTACCTTCCAGGTCTCATCTGTATCAAGTGCTTCTTCTACTGTGTGTACATTGATCATTCCGCATCCTAAAATGACACTCTTATATCCATGTCCTGCAAGCACATTCGCATCACTTCCACCACCAATGATCATTTTATTTGCTGTAATTCCTTCTTCTGCCATTGCCTTTACAGTATCCTGAATCAGTTCACAGTCCTCTTCCAGTGACAGAGTTGGATAAGCCATCTCATGCTTCATTTCATAACTGGCTCCCATTTCTTCCGCTGCTTCTTTACAGCATTGTTCCATATGTGCAACCTCTGCTGCCAGCTTTTCCATACTGTGGGAACGGATCTCTGCGGTAAATGTTACTTCATCTGTCACAATATTTGTCGCAGATCCGCCTTCAATATGTCCGATATTGGAAGTGGTCTCATGGTCGATACGTCCGATGTGCATCTTGCTGATTGCCTTTGATGCTACAACGATCGCATTGATTCCTTTTTCCGGTTCGATTCCGGCATGTGCTTTCTTTCCTTTAAAGGTAATCTCAATCGCTTCCATTGCCGGTGCTTTGTATGCGAGCGTTTCTGCTCCTCCTGTTGCATCCACAACAACCAGTTCTTTGCATGGCAGCATAGACATATCCATGTGCTTTGTTCCCATCATACTGATCTCTTCGGAGCAGGTAAATACCAGATAAATATCTCTGTGCGGTACACCGCTTTCAATGATATCTTCTACCGCTTCCATAATTGCTGAAATTCCAGCTTTGTCATCTCCGCCAAGTGTTGTTGTCTTGTCGGTACTGATGATGTTTCCGTTGATCACCGGATTTACATTTCTGCATGGTTCGATCTGATCCATATGTGCAGCAAATCCAAGTGGACGTTCCTCTGTGTTTCCTTTTACAAATGCAACGATATTTCTGCCGTTTCCACCATATGCTTCTCCGGCATTGTCTGACTGGAACGGAATATTCCGCTCACTCAGCCAGTTTTCTATCCAGTCCGCCATCTCTTTTTCCCCTTTAGACGGACTGTAGATTTTGATCATCTCAATAAACCTTTCCTGTAATCTTTCTCTCGATAACATAACTTTTCCTTTCCGGACTTAGTCCTCAAGTTCTTTCTTGTAGATAATCTTTCCTGCAAAAATAGATCCAAATACAGCTACCAGGATAACAACGTATGACGGTGTTCCAGGGAAGAAGGATAAGAATCCGTTTTTCATCAGCCAGTTCATCACAAATGCAATAACTACTGCAACTACACCAAGCTTTGGTCTTGTGATTGCGAACTGTCCGAATACAGCTCCGTAAAGTGCCGGAAGAAGGAAGTTGAGGGCCTGCTTGAATCCTTCTGGCATCATACCGATAATTGCGTTTCCTGCAATTGCTCCGATTGTCAGGATCACAATATTTACAATGATTGATACAGCAATACCGATGGTTGATACAACAGAACCTTTGTCGCTACCCATTTCAACGCCTGCTGCTTCCTGTGCAACAGAAGAACACGGAACACGCATGTTGGATGTATTTCCTGAAAGGAATGTCAGATAAGTTCCCGGGATTCCAAGAATCGGGAAATAGGAAATCGGTTCTACAATATAAAATGCTCCACTTACACTGATCTGTGCGATTGTACCTGCAATGATCGCGGATACCGGTGGCATACATCCGTATACAACTGAGATAACAAGTGCTGGTCCAAAACATGTAATGATACCTAATAACATGGTGATTTTTCCCCATTTGACAATACCAGGTATATAGACTTTGTTGTAGTATTCTTTATTCATATCTTTATCCTCTCATTCCTATTAAAATACAGTGTTCCAGATGTAACCAATAAGCATGCCTGAGAACATGGAAATTGCAAATGCCCATTCTCTGAGCCATCCAATATTCTTTTCTTTTGCAACCTTTGTCAGGATCATCATAAGAATGCATCCTACGATTGTTGCAATCGCCGGTGCTCCGCCAAATGCGAACTGATTTTTTTCATTGAAGAAATTTCCTGATGCGAGGTTTGCAAATGCACCAAGCATAGCTCCTGCTGAAATGATCGGAACCATTTTTGAATTTCCTTTTGACATCAGATGATTTACTTTATCCATCTTGTCCGTGAAAAGCAGTGTGAAGATCAGCCATCCAAGTGATCCGCAGATCATGGTCCATACACCACATGCGAACGCAACCGGTGTCAGATTCTCCAGTGTTGCTCCCATTGCCTGGGCACCAAATCCTGCTGCCATTGCTTCATAGTTAACAGATCCGATAAAAGAAAGTCTCATCCATGAAACAGGTGCTCCCATTGATACGATCAGAGAGATCATTGTTACCAGGATTACGATAGATGGACCGATTGAAGAAATGGCACTACTCTTAATTGCCATATTGATCTTTTCCTGTTCAATTCCAATCTCTTTTGCTGCTTTGAGCGACTTTCTGAAGAACAGTACGGACTGAAAAACTACGATTCCTACTGCTATTGCGGCACTCACCCACATCAGAGGGCTGTTTGCCAGTTCCAGATAATTCACATTTCCCTTCATTTTAATTACTCCTTTACCTTTTAGTTTGGGACATCGTCTTTAATATGTCCTTATATTGGTAATATACAATTTATTTTTTCTTTTGTCAACTTTTTTCACGATTTTTACCATTCAAAATATACACAAATTTTTACCACAATTTTCGTACATAATAACGATTTTTTCTCATTAAGAGTGCATCACCCACTTATCGATTTGGAATCTATACTTTTTATCTATATAAAAATGTGTTATACTAATAATATTATTGAGCATACGTTCAGAAAAATAAACTAACAGAGGTGTTAAGATGGAAAACGAAAAATTACAGGAACAGACAGAAAGCATGGCAGACTACGAAGCACATTTCGATGATGCCAATCCATGGAATGTGGTCGCACGTTATCAGGAAGAAGGAACCAATCTTCACGTAAAAGTAGAAGGAATCGTAAATGGCGGCGTGATCGCCATGGTCGAAGGACTCCGCGGATTCATCCCGGCATCCCGCCTTTCTCTTTCTTATATCGAAGATCTGGAAACCTATCTTCTGAAAGAAATTGATGTCCGTGTCATCGAGGCAAACCAGGCAAAAGGACGCCTGATCTTATCTGCACGTGAGATTTTAAGAGAACAGAAAAAAGAAGAAGATGCAAAAAAACTTGCATCTGTACAGGTTGGAAGTGTTGTAAAAGGTACTGTTGAATCTCTTCAGTCCTACGGCGCTTTTGTACGTCTTGAGAACGGTCTTTCCGGCCTGGTTCACATTTCCCAGATCAGTACCCAGAGAATCAAATCAGCAGACCAGGTACTTCATGTCGGGGATGAAGTGGATGTCAAAGTCATCGGTATCAAAGATGGCAAGATCAGCCTCAGTATCAAGGCTCTTGCAGAAGATGCTGAAAAAGAACAGGAAGAAGAGCTGGAACACGTAGAAATTCCAAAAGCAGAAGCAATCGGAACCAGCCTTGGGGATCTGTTTAAAAATATCAAGCTCTAAAATTGACAATTTTATCAGCAGGGCATTTGGCTCATCGTATATACAAAAAAGGGAAGTTTGCATCTGACAGGCTTCCCTTTAAGTAGCTTTCGATTCTTTATCCTATCTACTTAAGGGGAAATCCGTTCAGACACAAACTTCCCTTTTGCTCTTCTATTTTTCCAGTGCTTCCAGATCCTGCATCCAGACTGCCACGCACGCATCGCTTGGCATTCTCCAGTCTCCCCTTGGAGAAAGTGCTACTGTACCGATCTTTGGGCCATCCGGCAGACAGGAACGCTTAAACTGCTGTGCAAAAAATCTCCGGTAAAATGTCTTCAGCCATTTCATGATTGTCTCACTGTCATAGGTTCCTTCAAAAGCAAGCTTTGCAAGACGGTAGATCTTCGACGGTTCAAATCCAAACCGAAGAACATAATACAGATAAAAATCATGCAGCTCATACGGACCTACAAGGTCTTCCGTCTTCTGCGCGATCTCGCCATCCTTTGGTGGAAGAAGTTCCGGACTTACCGGTGTATCAAGCACATCCAGAAGTACCGCTTTCAGTTCCTGATCCTCACAGGTATCAGCATAATACTGTACCAGATGGCGTACCAGCGTCTTCGGAACGGATGCATTGACTCCATACATGGACATATGATCACCATTATAAGTCGCCCACCCAAGAGCCAGCTCCGACATATCTCCGGTTCCGATGACCATGCCCCATTCCTGGTTAGCAATATCCATCAGCACCTGGGTACGCTCTCTTGCCTGTGAATTCTCATAGGTCACATCATGCACCGCTTCATCGTGTCCGATATCGTGAAAATGCACATGGACTGCATCCGCGATCGGCACCTCTTTTAAAGTGGCTCCCAGTTTTTTTGACATCAGACAGGCATTCTGATAGGTTCTGTCTGTCGTACCAAAACAAGGCATCGTTACCGCAATGATATCCTTTCGGTCTTTCCCTGCCATGTCAAATGCTTTTGCAGTCACAAGCAGTGCCAGTGTAGAATCCAAACCACCTGAAATTCCGACTACCGCTGTTCTCGAATGAGTATGCACCAGACGTTTTTTCAATCCCATTGCCTGGATCATCAGAATCTCTTCACAGCGTTTTTCCCGCTCTGCCATATTCTGCGGAACAAAAGGTGTCTGTGCAAAATCTCTGGTAAGCTCAGTTTCTTCCATACTGATATGAAATACTACTTTTGGAAGCCGCCGTTCTTCAGTTGTCTGGAAAGTTGTATTTTTTCTCCGTTCACTTAAAAGACGGAAAATGTCAATCTCGCTGACGATCATCTCGTTGGCAAACCGCTTTGCTTCTTTCAGGATCGTCCCGTTCTCTGCAATAATATTATGCCCACCAAATACCACATCTGTCGTAGACTCTCCGTCCCCGGCATTTGCATAGACATAACCTGCAATCAGTCTTGCAGACTGTCCCTTGATCAGTTCTTCCCGGTAACTATCCTTTCCGATCGTTTCATCACTTGCTGAACAGTTGACCAGGATGACCGCACCTTCTCTTGCCGCCTCAATGCTCGGTGGGACTGGTGACCAGACATCCTCACAGATCTCTGCCGATACGACCAGCTCATCCATCTCTGCCGCCTGATACAGGATCTGCGGTCCAAACAGGATTTCTTCCCCTTCATAGGAAATCAGTCTTGCTTTTTTCGGCCCCTGACGGAACTGGCGCATCTCATAAAATTCTCCATAATTCGGAAGGAAAGTCTTGGTCGTAAAACCAAGAATCTTTCCATCATTTAATGCTGCCGCAACATTATACAGTTCTCCGTCCACAGCAAGCGGAAGTCCGACAAATACCAGTGCCTCTGTATGTCTTGTCTCTTCTGCAATTTTCGCAAGCGCTTTTCGCACCTCTTTTAACAGTATATCCTGCGTAAAAAGATCGCTGCAGGTATACCCGGTCAGGCAAAGCTCCGGAAATACAATGATCTTTGCACCTGCCTTCTCAGCTTCTTTCATACGTTTGCAGATTTCCTCACAGTTGTGCCAGACATCCGCCACACGGATATCAACTGTGACCGCTGCAACCTTGATAAATCCCTGTCTCATATGTTGTTTACCTCATTATCTTTTTGCCTGTTTTAAAATCTGTTTCAGTTCTTCTACACTAAATGTATACGCCGTATTACAGAAATGGCATTTTACTTCTACTTCTTTTCCGTCATCGATCATTTCCTGGATATCTTTCTTTCCAATGCTGATGATGGCTTTCTCGATTCTCTCATGTGAACAATTACATTTAAACTGTGTATCCATTGTATCTGTAAATTCCACATTCAGACCATCCAGTACCTGCTCCAACATCTGCTCCGGTGTATGTCCGTTATCCAGCATACTGGTAACGGAAGAGATCTTCTTGATATTCTCTTCCAGCTTATCCAGCACCTCATCCGATACAAACGGCATTACCTGCACGATAAATCCACCTGCACAGTGTACAGTGTTGTCCTTATTCATCAATACTCCAAGACCCACGGAAGACGGAACCTGTTCGCTGGTTGCAAAATAATACGTCAGATCTTCTGCGATCTCGCTTGTCTGCAGGATAGTCTGTCCTACATATGGTTCTTTCAGTCCCATATCTTTAATAACATTTAAAAGACCGATTCCAACAGCTCCTCCAACATCCAGCTTGCCATTCTTAGGCGGCATCATTGCTTCCGGATGATCGACGTATCCTTTCACATCACCTTTTGCATCTGCAGTCACCGTAATTCCGCCAAGTGGTCCATCACCTTTGATCTGGAGCGTCAGCACATCTGTCTCATTCTTCATCATGCCTCCCATCATTGCCCCTGCTGTCAGAAGTCTTCCAAGTGCCGCTGTCGCTACCGGACTTGTGTCATGTCTCTTCCTTGCCTCTTCCACCAGATTGCCTGTTGTTGCGGCAAATGCACGGATCTGCCCGTCTCCTGCAGTTGCTCTTACAATATAATCTTTCATATAATAATTCTCTCCTGTTCTATTTTCCCTGTTCTCTTGCGATCACATAAATGCGCTCGCTTGTATCCGTCGGCGCATTCTTTGAAAATGCATCGTATGCTGTCACAAATTCCAACCCCGACTTTCGGATCAGTTTCTTCATCTCCTCCAGCGTATACGCTCTCTGATAATGCGTCTCCTCATATTTGCGATAAAGCCCACTGTCCTTATCTGTTTCAATAAAAAGACTCAGATCATATTCATTGATCTTCTCATCTTCGTAATAATAGTTGTCCCAGATAAAACTGCATTCCTCCCGGTTCTCCGCAATTGTGCGGTCTCCAAGAATCTCTTCATACTTGTAGCGTGTATTAAAATCAAAAATAAAAACACCTTTCGGATCCAGATAATTGTTGACCAGGCGGAATACTTCCTGAAGTTCTTCCGGCTCCGTAATATAATTGACTGAATCGCAGACACTGATGACAGCTCTAACCGTACCATACAGTTCGAACTCTCTCATATCCTGCAGAAGATACAGAATATCATGACCAGATCTGTCACGTTTCTCCATTGCGATCTCCAGCATCTCTTCCGCATTATCCGCACCAATCATATCATATCCTGCCTCTGCAAGCAATTCTGTCATATTCCCGGTACCACACCCCAGATCCAGTACCAGTCCATCCATAACACCGTATTCTCTCATAAGACCGGTGAGATATTCGCACCATTCTTCATAAGGAATATTATCCATGAAGGTATCATATACACGTGCAAAACTTGTATACGCTTCCATATTCTGCTGTTCCTCTCTTTCGATTCGCCACCAGTGTCCAATAGCCGGCACTGACCGATGTCCGCGGTATACTCCGCTGCGTATCCTGACATCCAGATTATTCTATAGTATAACACAGGATTTTCTCATAGAAAAGTCATATTATGATGAGAACTTTATCCCTTTCGGAATTTTCTTTTTCAGGCGCAAAAAGAACCAGGGAAAATTCCCTGATTCTCTTCGAATTTTTTAGAATCCCAGTTCTTCATTCACCAGAATCACCTTTATTCTGTCTGGAACATGGCTGAATCTCGTAATCAGTGTCTGACAGCAGATACTTTTCGGAGATTTACAGTTGGAACAGACACCTGTCTTCGCACACGGAAGTCCTTCAAAACGCTGTCCGTTGATCGGAGCTGCCACATACTTTGCCCGGGTATATGCATCCTCTGCACTTCTTACGATTTTGTTCATGCCAACGATCATCAGAACATTTTCCGGTCCGTAAGAAATAGCTGCCACACGGTTTGCATTTCCATCTATGTTGACCAGTATGCCATCTTCCGAGATTGCATTGCAGCTTGCCAGAAAATAATCACAGTTAAATGCCTGATGCATCATCTCTGCTTTTTCCTCCGGTGTCGCACACAGATCTCTGTCAAGCACTTTATAATTTCCTTTATGAAGTGCTTCCGGAAGACCAATTGCCTTAATGCTCATAGACCCTCCCCAGCTGATGCTGCTTCCTTCCGGAATCAGCTCCAGCGCAAGGGCAAGTGCCTCTTCTTTGGTCTGTACATAATGTCCCTCCATCTGACGGGACTTCAGATTCTTTATTACCTGCTCTGCGAGCAGATCATTTCGCTTTGTGACGAATTTATCCATTATTCAACCACCTGGATCCATCCTTCCGGTGCTTCGATGTGTCCCATCTGAATTCCGGTAAGTGTTTCATATAATTTCTTGATAACAGGTCCCATCTCATCCATTCCGCTTGGGAAGCAGATTTCTTTACCATGATCTACAATCTTTCCAACCGGTGAGATAACTGCTGCTGTTCCGCAAAGTCCGCATTCTGCAAAGTCTTTTACTTCATCAAGATATACTTCTCTTTCTTCTGTCTCAAGTCCAAGATAATGTTCTGCTACATAAAGAATAGAACGTCTTGTAATAGATGGAAGGATACTGTTTGACTTCGGAGTAACCACTTTACCATCTTTTGTGACGAAGATGAAGTTTGCTCCACCTGTCTCTTCTACTTTTGTTCTTGTTGCTGCATCCAGATACATATTCTCTGCATAGCCTTCTTCATGTGCTGTTACAATTGCATGCAAACTCATTGCATAGTTAAGACCAGCTTTGATATGTCCTGTTCCATGCGGTGCCGCACGGTCAAAGTCTGAAACTTTAATTGTGATCGGCTTTGCGCCGCCCTTGAAATATGGCCCTACTGGTGTTACAAATGCACGGAACTGATATTCGTCAGCTGGTTTAACTCCGATAACCGGATTGCTTCCGAACATATATGGACGAATATAAAGGGACGCTCCTGATCCGTAAGGTGGTACATAAGCCGCATTGGCTTTTACTACCTGTACGATCGCATCTACAAAACGGTCTTCCGGAAATACCGGCATCTCAAGTCTTCTTGCGGAATCAGCAAATCTCTTTGCGTTCATATCCGGGCGGAATACAACGATACGTCCGTCTTCTGTTGTGTATGCCTTCATACCTTCAAATACTGACTGGGAATACTGCAGAACACCTGCACACTCATTCAGTACAATGTTGGCATCTTCTGTCAGGCATCCATCGTCCCACTTTCCATCTTTGTAATTTGAAACATATCTCTTTTCGGTCGGGATATAACCAAATCCTATACTTGACCAGTCAATCTGTTTCTTTTCCATTGTAATTCCTCCATTCCCTTGTTGCTTCTTACAGTAACATATATCTAAATTATAAATTTTGCTTCCCGTATTTTGAATCCTACGGATTACATATCGCTATTATAGTACTTCTGTTTTTCAAATTCAAGAGTGCACTCTGTTTTTTTTGATTTTTTTATCTTTTTGGCATTGTGATTGCTTCAATCCCCACACTTCCACCTCTTACAACTTCAATTGAATTGAATTCAGAACGTAAAAACTGGATGATCGCTGTATTTTTATGTGCCGTGTGTACAAACTCAAGAAGCACACTGTCTTTTCCATAATCACGTACCTTTGCCTGATAAGTCTGCGCGATCTGGAAAAGCTCTGTCTTATCTTCCGGTGTACAGTTTTTTACTTTGATAAACATCAGCTCCTGCATAACAACAGATACTTCTGTAAAATCAATGACTTTGATTACTTCAACCATACGGTTCAGCTGCTTTTTAATCTGTTCATAAGTCTCTTCATCACTGTTCGTCTCAATCGTCATTCTGGAGATAGTCGGATCTTCTGTTGTACCTACCGTCAGACTCTCCAGATTATAGGATTTACCGGAAAAGAGTCCGGAAATCTTGGAAAGTACACCAACCTGATTTTCCACATATAAGGAAATCCATCTTTTTTTCATTGTATTATCCATCTTCATCTCTCCTCTCCATTAATCCATCAAAAGATCTTCCAGGGTTCCGCCCGGACGTACCATCGGATAAACCTGCACTTCCGGATCCAGCATGAATTCGATCAGAGTCGGCACCTTCAGTGCACGGTTTGCTTTTGCCTGTTCAAATGCTGCCTTCATCTCGGATTTTTCGGTTACACGGATTCCCTTTGCCCCATAGCTTTCTGCAAGTTTTACAAAATCCGGTGTATATTTCGGTGGATGCTCTTCTCCACGTCTTGTCGCTGCGCCTGCACGAAGATCCGTCATAGAATAGCGTTTTCCATAGAAAAGTTTCTGCCACTGGCGAACCATTCCAAGATAGGTATTGTTAAATACACAGAGGATCAAAGGAAGTTCTTCCAGCACTGCCGTTGCAAATTCCTGAATATTCATCTGCATACCGCCATCACCGGAAATTGCAATTACCGTACTGTCCGGATTGCCGATCTGCGCTCCGACTGCTCCCGGGAATCCATATCCCATGGTTCCAAGTCCGCCGGACATATAAAGTCTGGTCTTTTCATTCACTTCCAGATACTGGGATGTGAACATCTGATGCTGTCCTACATCTGTCACAACAATCTTGTCATCATCTTTAAACACTTCATTGATCGTCTCCAGAATATCCTGTGCCTGCATCTGGTCTCCCTTTGGTTTCATCCTAAGCGGATGCTCCTCTTTCCAGCCTTCGATCTGTTCCATCCAGCTTTCTTTTTTCTCTATTGGTTCTACATATTCCAATAATTTTTCAATGGCTTCTTTTGCATCCGCAACGATCGGGATATCTACCTGAATATTACGTGAGATGGAGGAAGTATCAATGTCGATATGTACGATCGTAGCCTTCGGTGCAAATGCATGCAGTTTTCCAGTGATACGGTCATTAAATCTGGTCCCGATCGAGAACAGCAGGTCACATTCTTCCACTGCCATATTGGATGCATATGCACCATGCATCCCCAGATTACCGATAAAAAGCGGATGTGTTGTCGGAATCGCTCCACGTCCCATGATCGTTGTTACAACCGGGATCTGGGTACGTTCTACAAGTTCTGTAAACGCCTTATTAGCTCCTGCAATATTGACACCGCCACCGGCAAGGAACAGAGGCTTCTTTGCTTTTCCAAGCATCTTGACTGCCCTCTTAAGCTGTCCGATATGAACGCCGGTACTCGGCTTATATCCGCGGATATTGACTGTCTCCGGATAATTCGGGTTTCCAAGCTCTGCCATTACATCTTTCGGGAGATCCACAAGAACCGGTCCTGGACGTCCGCTGCGCGCAATATAGAATGCCTCTTTGATGATTCTTCCCAGATCTTCTCTCTTTCTTACTGTCACGCCGTATTTTGTGATACTTCTTGTAATACCTACAATATCAACTTCCTGAAATGCATCATTTCCGATCAGATGTCTCGCAACCTGTCCGGTAAAACATACCAGCGGTACACTGTCATAATTTGCCGTTGCAATTCCTGTCACCAGATTGGTTGCACCCGGTCCGCTTGTCACCAGACATACCCCGACTTTTCCTGTTGATCTGGCGTAAGCGTCTGCCGCATGGACAAGTGCCTGTTCATGACGCGGAAGTACAACTTTTGTGTAATCCTGTTTGTAAATTTCATCACTGATATCAATCGTACAGGCTCCCGGATATCCAAAAAGGATATCTACACCCTCTTCTTTTAATGCTTTTACAAGTAATTTATTCCCTGATATTTTTTTCATAAATCTACCTCCATGAATTTTCTATACAGATGATCGCCAAATTTTTATCATAGTCATATAGAATAACAAACGCCCTAAACGGCTGACCGTTCAGGGCGAATATAAAATCCGTGTTACCACCTGTCTTCAGAGAAGCTGCTTCTCTGCTCTCACGCAAGTACAGAACCATAGAAATGTTCGATACTATTCCCCTGTAACGTAGGGCTTACGTCGAAGTCTACTTGAGAAATCCCCGTTCGGTCCGCTGCTCAAAGGCTACTTCTACAATCCCTTCATGAAGGCTTACACCATCCGCCTTCTCTCTTTGCTTCCGAAGATTATATACTCCTCCTTGTCATAGCATTTCTTCTATTGTCTCATCGATTACATTTATTATAATGAGTGGTCTATTGATTTGTCAATGATACATTTCGCAAATTTTATTGATCTATTTTATTCTTTCATATTTTGCAAATACATACTCAAGATCGAAATATGTCTGTTCATCCGTCTCAGCTGTTTTTTGCCAATCCGGATCCTTGTCCAGATCCGGGAACCAGGTATCTGCCTCATATACATGATCTGTCCGCGTAACATACGCTGTATTACAGTACGGAAGCATAGCACGGTAAATACTTTCTCCGCCGATCACAAAGACTTCTCCTTCATGCTTTTTACATTCCTGCATTGCCTCTTCCACGCTGTGTACCACGATCGCATCCTTCACCTGATAATCCGGGTTGTGGGAAATCACAATATTAACCCTGTTGGCAAGCGGACGTCCCTGCGGAAAGCTTTCCAGTGTCTTTCTTCCCATCACGACAATATTTCCTTCTGTCATCTGACGGAAGTATTTCATATCTGCCGGGATTCGTACAAGCAGACTGTTATTCTTTCCTATTGCCCAGTTTTTATCTGCATTTACAATAATGTTCATCGTATCTGTCTCCTTTTCTAAACCGCGATCGGAATATTTTTGACCTGCGGTCCTGTCACATAGTTGTCTAATCTTACGTCATCCGGTGTGAACTGATAGAAATCTTTCACTTCCGGATTCAGCCAGAATTCCGGTGCCGGGTGCGCCTCTCTTGAAATCAGTTCTTCGATCAGCGGAATATGCCTGTCGTAAATATGTGCATCTGCGATCACATGTACAAATTCACCCACCTGCATATCGCATACCTGTGCGAGCATATGAAGCAGCACAGCATACTGGCATACATTCCAGTTATTTGCTGCCAACACATCCTGGGAACGCTGGTTCAGGATTCCGTTCAGTGTCAGCTTGTCACTGCCTTTTTCTTTTGTCACATTGAACGTCATGCTGTATGCACACGGATACAGATTCATCTCATGAAGATCCTGATGTACATAGATATTCGTCATGATCCGGCGGCTGTAAGGATTATTCTTCAGGTCATAGATCACACGGTCTACCTGATCCATCATTCCTTCTTTATAAACATGCTTTACGCCCATCTGATAGCCGTATGCCTTCCCGATCGATCCATCTTCATCTGCCCAGCTGTCCCAGATGTGACTGTTCAGATCGTGGATATTATTGGATTTTTTCTGCCAGATCCACAAAAGCTCGTCCATACAGCTTTTGATCCCGGTTCTTCTGAGTGTCAGTGCCGGGAATTCTTTTCGCAGATCATACCGGTTCACCACACCAAATTTTTTTACAGTATACGCCGGAGTCCCGTCTTCCCATCTCGGACGTACCTTTTCTCCTTCTGTGCTGGTTCCATTATCAATGATGTCCCTGCACATCTCTATAAAAACTTTGTCTGCATAACTCATGCCTGATTGCTCCTTTTTCAATGCTGTGCCTTTTAATATTCTCTGATAATGCTGCTGATCTCACTTACGATCGGCATTTCTTTTAATTCCTCCAGCGCATCCTGAAGATGGTATTCCTTGACTGCGGATGTTCCGATGACAAGTTCTGCCTTTGCCGCTTTTGCCTGTTCCTGGATCACACGTTCGATACTTACCTTGTGATCTCCGAATACTTTCGCGATTGCTGCCAGTACTCCCGGTTCATTACTTACCTGCATACGGATAAAGAAACGATTCTTGACGTCCGCAAATTCCTTGATCGGAAGCTCTTTGTATGCGCTCCATCCGATTCTTCCGGTACAGTTCCATACAATATTTCTTGCAACATCCATCACATCTCCGAGAACTGCACTTGCGGTCGGCAGTTCTCCTGCTCCTCTTCCATAGAACATGGTATCCCCAACTGCATCTCCATGCACAAATACAGCATTAAAAGAATCTCTTACGGTAGCGAGCGGATGTTTCTTATCGATCATCATCGGATAAACACCTGCTTCAATTCCATCAGATGTATTTCTCGCAATACCGATCAGTTTGATCACATTTCCCATCTCTTTTGCGTAATTTACATCTGCTGCTGTGATCTTTGTGATTCCCTCCGTATAGACATCCGAAAATTTCACCTGCGAATGGAATGCTGACGTAGCCATGATCGCCACCTTACGTCCTGCATCCAGACCTTCCACATCCGCCGTTGGATCCGCTTCTGCATACCCCAGCTCTGTCGCCTTTGCAAGTGCTTCTGTAAAATCCATTCCATCCTCAAACATTTTTGTCAGGATATAGTTGGTCGTTCCGTTGACAATTCCCATGATCTCATCGATCCGGTTGCCTTCCAGGCACTGCTTAAGCGGACGGATGATCGGGATTCCTCCTGCTACCGCTGCCTCAAACAGGAAATCTGCGCCGCCTTCTTTCGCAGCATCATAGAGTTCCTTTCCATATTCTGCGATCAGATCCTTATTTGCACTTACCACATTTTTCCCTGCTTTCAGTGCTTCTGTGATCATCGTTTTCGCTGGCTCAATTCCGCCCATCACTTCGATCACGATCTGTATCTCATCATCTTCTATAATCTCTTTCCACTGATCTGTCAGCAGATTCTGATCTACACCCTGTCTTACTTTTTTCATATTGTATACCAGGATTTTCTTTATTTCAAGAGCGGCGCCGGTCTTCTGCTGCATCTCTTCACTGCGGCGTCCAATCAATTTATAAACACCTGTTCCGACTGTTCCAAGTCCAAGTAATCCTACTTTGATCGTCTTTGTATCTGTCATATCTTCGCGTCCTCCTAATCTCTATAGTAAATCCATTTTATTCTAGCACTTTTTTGTGAATATTCAAAGAACTTTCTTGACATCTTTTGAGGACGTGATAACATTATAAATGTATGATTCTATGTATTTAAGTACGTGAATGTTAAACATAAGTTTTAACATTTACATCATTTAATAAGGGAGTAGATACATATTAAAAAACCAAAGAGGAGAGATAAATCATGCAGTGCCCGATTTGTAAAAAGGATCTTGAGATCAAGAACAAAAAAGTAGGCGAAAATGAAGCCGGTGAAGCAATCTACAATGAATTCGCAATCTGCCGCGACTGTAAAAAGCAGTGGAATTTAGATAAACAGCGTGAAAAGAAGAAAAAGCTTGCAAAAGAAGCATTGGCTGAAAAAACAGTTGAATCCGGTAAGGCTGCCGAAAAGCCACACAAAAAGCGCCCGGCTGCCGAAGGAGAAAGAACTTCTGCCGAACGTCCAGCCCAGCCAAAGAAAAAACGTCGGGTATCTCCGGAAAACGCCGAAACGCGGACCGCTTCTTCTGCTAATCCGGAAGTACCGGCTCATCCGAAGAAAAAACGTCCGAACCCGGCTGCTGAAGGAGAAAGACCGGCAAGAAAACCTCGTCCGAAGACAGAAGGTTCTTCCGAAGGACAGCCATCCAGACCGCATCCAAAGAAACGTCCTGTTACTTCAGACCGTCCACTTCTCAAATATGCAGAAGGTCAGGAAGAAAGCCGGGAAGAAGTTCGTCCACGTCCGAAAAAGAAACGTCCGGAAGAGGCCAAACCGGTACATGCAATTGACAATTCCAGCACACGTATCATTTCTGATGAAAAGGATGAACTTAAAATTACAGCACCTGATCTTTCCACTCCAGAGGAGGAAAAAGAACAGACCTATTCTAATATTCCACCAAAGCATGTCCGTGAAAAACGTGAACAGGAGATGCGTGAGAACTATCAGAATATGTTAGACGAAGAAGATGATGATGAAAGACATTTTCCTGTTGTCCTTGTTGTAATCCTTATCTTCCTGATCATCGCAGCTGCTGCATTTGCAGGATACTGGTTCTTCCTGAAATAAAAAAGAATAGTTATGATGAAAGACTGGCTCGATGCCAGTCTTTTTTACGTTAGTAATGAGCCAGGGTTTCGTGTGAGCACGAACCCCTGGCGAACGTACACCATCTCGCTTAGCAGCTCGATGATGTACATTCGCCAAATACAGATTTTCACACCTATGCAGATCCTTGTGCAAGCACAAATCTGCATAGGTGTGAAAATCTGTATTTGGCTCATTGTATGCACAAAAAAGAACCACACGCAACATGTAGTTCTTAATTCAAGAGCGACAGACGGGACTCGAACCCGCGACCTCCACCTTGGCAAGGTGGCGTACTACCAACTGTACTACTATCGCATTCAGTATTTGTTGTTCATCAGAACAATAAATACTATACAATATATCTATCAATTGGTCAAGTATATTTTCATTTTTATGTGTCGGACTTTTTCATTCATCTTCATATATTATTCTGTTAAAATTATTTTTTGTCTGATTAACAGAAAACTTATTGAATCTTCGTAAAAAGTAGAACAAAATTTCTTCATTTTTTCGTTGACAATTCCTTCTTTGTACGGTATAGTAAATATTGTTCTGATGAACACAACTTAACAAATGCGATAGTAGTACAGTTGGTAGTACGCCACCTTGCCAAGGTGGAGGTCGCGGGTTCGAGTCCCGTCTGTCGCTCTTTGTGAGACTTATGATTTTCATAAGTCTCTTTTTTCATTCATGTAAATTTCTGATTAAACTTTTATTTAAACCAAAAGACTCCATTTGTCAGAGTTGTGCCAGATACACGAAAAGGGATCATCTTTCACTTTTTGCAAAAGCCTGATCCCTTCTTTTCATTTATTCTAACCTTATAGATCTTCTCTTCTATTTTGCCAGCCAGTCCATTGCAATCTTCGCATACATGGCTGCGCCAAGCGGTAATGCTTTTTCATTAAACAGAATCTTCGGATTATGCTGTCCTTTCCATTTACTCTGATCTTCCACTCCGGCTCCGATAACAAAATAACTTGCCGGTACTTTTGCTGAAATCACTGCAAAGTCTTCGGATCCCATGACATGGAATCCACCGTTAATCGTTGTTCCCGGATTCTCAAGAGACTCAACACTTTTAATATACTCTGCATTCAGTTCTTCATTGCAAGTTACACTCGGAACATTGCTGAGTTCTTCAATTTCACAAGTAGTACGATAAGCTGCTGCAACAGCCGGAACAATTTCATTGATCCTCCGAATCAGCATCGTCCTTACTTCTTCATTAAATGTCCTTAGTGTTCCCTGAAGCACGCAGCGCTCCGGAATTACATTTGCTGCATTGCCAGCTGTAAACTGTCCAATCGTAAGTGCTGCCTCTGCTGATGGTGGACATTCCCTGGCGATCAGTGCCTGAAGAGCATGATAAACTTCTACACCAGCGTTGATCGGGTCAATACAGCCCTCCGGTGCAGAACCGTGTCCGCCACGTCCTGTAAGGGTGATTTTAAAGCCATATACAGACGCCATGGCTTCCACACCATATCCAATCGTTCCATATGGAATTGCCGCAAATACATGCGCTGCAAAGGCAGCATCTACATGCGGATTCTCCAGGACTCCTGCTTCCACTGCTGCTTTCGCTCCGCGGAAGGTCTCCTCACCTGGCTGGAACAATAATTTGACTACGCCCGGCAGTTCTTCTTCATGTGCCTTTAAAATTTTTGCCGCTCCAAGAAGGATCGTAGCGTGCAGATCGTGTCCACATCCATGCATGCATCCGTTCTTTGATGCAAATTCAAGTCCCGTTTCCTCTTCTACCGGAAGCGCGTCCATATCACTTCTAAGAAGAAAACATTTATCCCCTTTTCCGATCTGTGCGATAATCACTGAGACCTCAGGAAATACCTTGTATTCTACATTCATCTCATCCAGACGTTTACTGATATATTCCACAGTCTTCGGAAGTTCCAGATCCGTCTCCGGAATCTGATGAAGATCCCTTCTCCATTTCACAAGCAGATCATTGATCTCATTCGATTCTTCTAAAATTTTATGTGCCATATATCCCATCCTCCTTTTATTTCAACTACCTTTATTATAGAATTTCGTTATAAAAAAAGAAATGAACATTTCTTCACTTTAACAGGCAATTCTGTCTTATGTGAAAAAATGTTCATTTTAAAAAATTGAATTATAAAATTTATTCAACGTCCTCTGTCTGCTCTTCCAGCTCCAGTCCAAGCTCTTCCAGCTGCTTCGGATCAACTCTCTCCGGTGCTTCTGTCATCAGGTCAGATGCATCTTTTACCTTCGGGAATGCGATCACGTCACGGATGCTGTCCTGTTTTGCCATCAGCATAACCAGACGGTCAAGACCGTAAGCAAGTCCTGCGTGTGGCGGCACACCATATTTGAATGCATTCAGAAGGAATCCGAACTGTTCCTGTGCCTGTTCTGGTGTAAATCCAAGGACTTCAAACATCTTGCTCTGGATCTCCTGGTTGAAGATACGGACACTTCCGCCTCCGATCTCGTTACCATTCAGAACGATGTCATATGCTTTTGCACGGACTCTTCCCGGATCACTGTCGATGTACTGAAGGTCTTCTTCCATCGGCATGGTAAACGGATGATGCATTGCTGTGAAACGGTTCTGTTCATCACTCCACTCAAGAAGCGGGAATTCTGTGATCCACAGGAATTTGTATTCATTCTTATCAAGGAGTTCCATCTGACGGGCCAGCTCCAGTCTGAGTGCACCAAGAACATCCCATACAACTTTATTCTTATCTGACGCAAAGAGAAGAAGGTCTCCGTTCTCTCCGTCCATCGCCTTAATAAGTGCTGCATTCTCTTCTTCTGTCATAAATTTTGAGAAAGAAGATTTGACCGTTCCGTCTTCATGGATTGCAATATAAGCAAGTCCCTTTGCTCCATAACCTTTTGCAAAATCAACCAGCTTGTCGATCTTCTTTCTGGCCATGCCGCCCTGTCCTTTTGCGTTGATACCACGGACAGTTCCACCTGCTTCGATCGCATTCTTAAATACAACAAATTCACTGTCTTTTACAGTCTCTGTCACATTAACCAGCTCCATACCGAAACGGATATCCGGTTTGTCAGAACCGAATCTGTCCATTGCTTCCTGCCAGGTCATCCTCTGGATCGGGAGCTGCACATCGATATCCAGTACTTCTTTGAACAGATGTGCAAGCAGTCTCTCATTGATATCAATGACATCATCAACATCTACAAAAGAAAGTTCCATATCCATCTGTGTAAATTCCGGCTGACGGTCTGCGCGAAGGTCTTCATCACGGAAACATTTTACAATCTGGAAATAACGGTCATATCCGGAGCACATCAGCAGCTGTTTGAAGATCTGCGGTGACTGCGGAAGTGCATAGAAGCTTCCCGGATGGATACGGCTCGGTACCAGGTAATCTCTTGCACCTTCCGGTGTACTCTTGATCAGGAACGGTGTCTCGATCTCAAGGAATCCTTCTTTTGCCATGAACTGACGTGCGAGGGTAGCCACACGACTTCTCATCATCAGGTTTCTCTGGATGTCCGGTCTTCTAAGATCGAGGAAACGGTATTTCAGACGTACTTCCTCTTTTGTCTTTGAATTCTCTTCGATCGGGAACGGAGGTGTCTCAGATTCAGATAAAATTCTGAGTTCTTCCGGTTTGATCTCAATCGCACCTGTTGCAAGATTTTCATTAACTGCACCGGAACGTTTTTCAACAGTTCCCACGATTGCTACAACAAACTCACTTCTCAGCTTTGCTGCCTTCTCAAGAAGCGCTTTATCTGTACTTCCCTCTTCAAAAACAACCTGGATCAGTCCGGAACGGTCACGTACATCTACAAAAACCAGTCCACCTTTATTTCTGTTCTTCTGTACCCATCCCATGATGGTTACTTTTTCACCGATGTTTGCCTCTGAAAGCTCTGCACACCGGTGTGTTCTTTTCAATCCTGTCATTGACTCTGCCATTCTAATTTATCCTCCTGCGTTTCTCTTTCCTTATAAATCCATAACGGAATCTTTGTAGCAGTCTGTGATATCTTCATATCCTTCTGCGATCAGCTGATCCTTCTGGAATTTCTTGTTCTTCTTCATATTGACCACCAGAACCTGTTTCCCGGCTGCGCGGTCAGCTTTTGCCATCTCAAGTACTTTGAGGATGCCTTCCTTGTGCATATTCTTTTCAAGAAGATATGCTTTTTTCTGGCGCTTGGAAGGAATCTCATATCCATTTTCCAGAAGCAGCATGACAATACGCTCAAATCCGATTGAGAATCCACATGCCGGTGTGTCCTGCCCTGTGAATTTACCGATCATCTTATCGTAACGTCCGCCACCTGCAACAGAGCCGCCGAATTCATCCATCGTTACTTCAAAAATGGTTCCTGTATAGTAAGATTGTCCACGTACCAGCGTCGGATCAAATTTTACTTTGAAATCTGCCTCTTTTGCACTTTCTACGCTGGAAATGATCATTTCCATGCTGTCAGCTGTCTTCTCATCAAGGAATCCTGCCAGCTTTTCTTTGCAGAAACGGATTCCGTCAACATCCGGGCTGATCTCATCAAAGAGTCCAAGATAAGTATCTACATTTTCTTTTGTATAACCCATCTCAACCAGTTCTTCGCCTACACCTTCTTTGCCGATCTTATCCATCTTATCAAGGATGATAAATACTTCGTCGAAATCTTCTTCCTTAAATCCACTGAATGCAGCCATCGCCTTTAAGATATTACGGTCATTGATACATACCGTAAAATTGTGGAAGTCCATCTTTCCAAGCATGGTCGTGGTTGCAAGGATCAGTTCGATCTCTGCAAGATTACCCGGCTCACCTAAAATATCGATATCGCACTGCATGAACTGACGGAAACGTCCTCTCTGTGGACGGTCTGCTCTCCATACATTGCCAATCTGAAGTGCCTTAAACGGTGACGGCAGTTCATTTGCATGATTTGCATAGTATCTTGCAAGCGGAACTGTCAGGTCATAACGAAGTCCTCCGTCTACCAGATCGATCTCTTCTTTTGCCTCAGCAATTTTCAGTTTTTCCCCTCTCTTCAGAATCTTGAAGATCAGTTTTTCATTGTCACCGCCCTGTTTGCTGCACAGGTTCTCAATGTGTTCCACACACGGTGTCTCTATGGAAGTAAATCCAAATGTCTTATAGGTATCCTTGATCATCTGGATCACATAATCTCTGATTTCCATTTCTTTCGGGAGCATGTCTTTCATGCCGGTAACCGGTTTTTTCTTTAATGCCATAACCATTCTCCTTTTCGCTCTATCATCTCATCGATACGGGAAATATATTCTCCCACATCCCTGACATTTTCTATTCTTATCAGATTCGTCATCCGCCCGTTTTTACTTCCAGGCGCCGGAATCTCATACGGAAGCACCACCTTAGTCGATGCGCCTGCACCGGCAGCAACGATGGACTGCTTTTCCTCCATAATCAGTATATTGTAAATTCCCGCTTTGTCAACCTTTGCGTAACCTACATTTTCAAAATTTCCTGCAATATTCTTCTGTCTGTAGAGATAATACGGATAAAGCCCCATCTCACCGGCCGCCTTACGTGCCATATCGATCATCTCTTCCAGCTCTCTTGCCATCTGTTTGTAATTCTGTTTTTCTGCGCTTGCAGCCCGTTCGCGTGTCAGTCTCGAACCATGTTTCATTGCAAGTGCATGGACCGTCAAACTGTCCGGTGCAAGCTCTTTGATCTGGCGAAGAGTATCTTCCATCTCCTCCGGATGTTCTCCCGGAAGCCCTGCGATCAGATCCATATTGATATTGTCAAATCCCAGTTCTCTTGCCAGATGGAAAATGCGGACTACATCCTCCACTGTGTGACGTCTTCCGATCACATCCAGTGTCTTCTGCTGCATGGTCTGCGGATTGATAGAAATTCTGCCAACTCCATGCTTTCGGATCACTCGCAGCTTGTCCTCAGTAATGCTGTCCGGTCTTCCGGCTTCAATCGTATATTCTTTCAGATGTTCAAAAGAAAAATGTTCTTCCAGAAAACTCAAAACCCGGTCCATCTGCTGTGCACCCAGGGTTGTCGGCGTACCGCCTCCCATATAAATCGCATTAAGATGCTTTTCTTTTGAAACCTCCGCAATAAATGCAAGCTCTTTTAAAAGTGCATCTACATATTCATCCATCCGGTCCTGCCATTTTGCAACCGGATAAGAAGTAAAGGAGCAGTAACTGCAGGTTGTCGGGCAGAACGGAATTCCGATATAAAGGCTATATCCATTTTCATAATCCAGCTTGTCAAGCTGGGCTTTTTCCCGCTTTGCGATCTCAATACCAAGCCTTGCTTTCTTCATGCTTACCACATAGGTATCATGCATATACCGTATGATTTCTTCCTCAGAAGAACCTTCCTCCAGTCTTTCCATGATCATCTTTGTGGGGCGGACACCTGTCATATTCCCCCATGCATGTTCTTCTCCGGTCTTTTTGACCAGGGTCTGATATAATTTTTTATTGATATAACGCTTTTGTTCTCTTTTTTCGCTGATGTCTGCGATTTCAGCCTCCCTGCAACGAAAAAAGGTCCACCGGACCTTTTTATCACATGCCTGCTCTTCCAGATCCGGTTCCTCTTCTGCGGTCATCTCGATCAGAAGTTCCTGCTCTGGATCTACCTTCTGGCTGATCTCGGCATCAGGAAGAAATGACTTTACGATATGATACATGTCGTAGGTGAAACGTTCATTTTTACAGCTGATCCGAATCATTTTTCTGCTCCTCTACACATACGGGTTGTTCACTTTTTCGTTGCCAATCGTTGTTGCGCCCATATGTCCCGGGAATACCTTTGTTTCATCCGGAAGCAGGAACAGCTTTTCCTTGATCGAACGAATCAGTGCAGAAGTGCTGCTGGTTGCAAAATCACTTCTTCCGACTGAACAACAGAACAATGTATCTCCACTGAAAAGTACTCCCTCTTTTTCTACATAGTAGCATACGCCGCCCTGGGTATGTCCCGGTGTATGGATCACCCGGAAATCTTCTCCGATCAGATGAAGCACATCTCCATCATGGATCACTTCTCCACCCGGGTAGCTGTAGCCATTTGTATATACCGTTGACTCATTCATAGACGGTGTGTGAAGAAGCTCCAGATCGGATTCTTCTACATAAACCGGCATTTTCCCATACCGGTCGATCACTTTATCGATTCCCATGATATGATCAAAATGCGCATGAGTCAGAAGAATTGCCTTAATTACAAGCTCTTCCTCTTCGATATAACCGATCATCGCTTTTGACAGGTTTGCCGGATCAACGATCACGGTCTCTTTTGTTTCTTCATTGGTAACAATGTAACAATTGGTACTGATAATTCCTGTTACAAATTTTTCGATTTTCATTTCTTTTTACCCCACTGCTCGTTCTATATCCAGCACGCCGACGATCTGCCGGAGCTTTCCGATCACTTTTCCAAGCTCCTCTCTTCCCCGGACAATAAATCCGGCTTCGATTGTTGCTGTTCCCTGTTTGCTGGTTCTTACATTCATAGACTTCACATCAATATTCATCTCCGTGAACACCTTGGACATATCCATCAGAAGTCCCTGCCTGTCATTTGCATACATCTTGATCTCAGCCAGATAGCTTCCGGTATCTGTACCTTCCTCCGGTTTTTCCCATTCTGCCGGGATCAGACGCGCTCTTTCCGCTTCTGACAGATGAATGATATTGACACAGTCCGTCCGGTGGATCGACATTCCGCGTCCACGGGTGATAAAGCCAACGATCTCATCTCCCGGCACCGGATTGCAGCATCTGGAAAAACGCACTGCCATATCGTCGATTCCCTTGACCACAATACCACTCTTGGATCTGGTGATATGCACCTTGTTCTTTGCCGCTTCCGCAACCTTTTCCAGAACACTTTCGTCGGTCAGTTCTTTTCGGTGATCCTTACTGTATTCTTCCGCAAGACGGTTGACAATCTGCCCTTCCTTCAATCCACCATGCCCAAGTGCTGCAAGGATCGAATCCCAGTCCTTAAAGCCGTACTTTTCCTGCACGATCTGCATATATTTCGGTTTCATCAGATCCGAGAGTACAAATCCTTTTGCCTTACAGTAAATGGCGAGCATTTCCTTACCACGTACAATATTTTCTTCTTTGAATTCTTTCTTAAACCACTGGTTGATCTTGTTCTTCGCCTGGGTACTCTTGACGATACTCAGCCAGTCACGGCTCGGTCCTTTGGAGTTCTGCGAAGTCAGGATCTCGATTCGATCCCCGTTCTGGATCTTGTAATCGATATTGACCAGCTTGCCATTGACTCTGGCACCTACCATCTTGTTGCCGACTGCAGTATGGATCGCATAGGCAAAGTCAACCGGCGTAGAACCGTTCGGCAAATTCTTGACATCTCCGTTCGGTGTAAAACAGTATACATCCTCTGCAAAAAGATCCAGATCTCCTTTCAGAAGATTCAGAAATTCCCGGTTGTCTGACATGTCTCGCTGCCATTCCAGGATCTGACGAAGCCAGCTCAGTTTCTCTTCTTCCTTCGCTTCAACGCTCTTCTTTCCATCCTCGGACTCTTTATATTTCCAATGTGCCGCAATACCGTATTCAGCAGTTTTATGCATCTCTTTTGTACGGATCTGGATCTCAAACGGCTGACCGATCGAGCTCATCAGAGTTGTATGCAGAGACTGGTACATATTTGCCTTCGGCATTGCGATATAGTCTTTAAAGCGTCCCGGTACCGGTGTATACATCTCATGGATAACTCCAAGCGCCGCATAACAGTCTTTTACAGAATCTACGATAATACGGACTGCAAACAGATCATAGATCTGATCCACCGTCTTATCCTGGTTCACCATCTTTTTGTAAATACTGAAAAAATGCTTCACGCGTCCGTTCACTTCTGCATCAATGTTCGCATTCTTCATATGTGTGGAAACCTCATCCACAATCTGCTGGACAAATTCTTCCCTTTCCGTCTTCCTTGCATTGATCTGCCTTACCAGATCGTTAAAGACCTCCGGCTGGGAATATTTGAGTGCCAGATCATCCAGCTCTGTCTTGATCTTGGAAATACCAAGCCGCTGTGCGATCGGAGCATAGATATCCATGGTTTCTTTTGCTTTTTCCAGCTGCTTCTCCGGTCGCATATACTGCAGGGTACGCATATTGTGCAGACGGTCGGCAAGCTTGATGATGATAACACGGATGTCCTTTGCCATCGCAAGGAACATCTTACGAAGATTCTCAGCCTGCACCTCCAGCTTATCTGCTGAATAGGAAAGCTGTCCCAGCTTTGTGACACCGTCTACCAGAAGCGCCACCTCATCTCCGAATTCCTGACGGATCTCTTCGTCCGTCATCACCGTGTCTTCAACCACATCATGAAGGATGCCGGCAACGATCGTCTCTTTGTCCATCTCCAGCTGTGCCAGAATGATTCCAACCCACAGAGGATGGATAATATACTGCTCTCCGGATTTCCGTGTCTGCCCTTTGTGTGCATCTCTTGCAATGTGATATGCTTTTTCGATCATAGAGACGTCCGCCGAAGGATGGTACTTTCTGACTCGCTCGATCAGACTTTTATAGAGCAGTTCCGGATTCTGATAATCTTCCACATCCTTTACCGCATGACCATCTACGATCTCCAGTTTTTTATGTGTTGGTTCGATCAGCATCTCCTGCTGGATTCCGATATCATCTGCCATAGCCTTCCCTTCCTTCTCATTAGTTTCCCGGATACTGGATCACCGAGTCTACTTTGTATCCTTTCAGTCTTTCCCGTCCTTTTAAGCCCATCAGTTCGATCAGGCAGAGAACTTCTACAACCTCACCGCCAAGTCCTTCGATCAGTTTGATCATCGCTTCTGCCGTACCGCCTGTTGCCATCAGGTCGTCTACGATCACAACCTTGTCTCCCGGTTTGATCGAACGCTTGTGGATCTCGATCTCTGCACTTCCATATTCCAGATCATACTTGATCGATGCTGTCTCGCAAGGAAGCTTTCCTTTTTTACGGATCGGCACAAATGCCTTATGCAGATTATATGCAATCGGCATTCCGAAAATAAATCCTCTGGACTCCGGCCCGATCACGATATTGAAATCCACACCGTCAAGCTTATCCTGCAGTTCCTGAATGGAAAGCTGAAGTCCCTCCGGATCTTCGAGAATGCTGGTTACATCTCTGAAAATAATTCCTTTTTCCGGATAATCCGGAATGCTGACAACATATTCTTCAAGTTTTTTCATCTTTCTTCTCCACCTTACCTACAAATATATACAATATCTATTAGTATAGCATAAAATTGCTGTTTTTCAAATTATTTATAATTTTGGATCACAATCTGTGGTGTACGGACTCCCTGATACTCATTGATATCCGGATAATAGGTAAATGCCATAACAATTCCATGCCCGTGTCCGCGCAGCAGACACTCACAGGCAATATCTCCAAATTTTTCACGCACATATTCCACAAAGGTATTCACATCTCCAAAATATATGGCATCCATCCTTGTACCGTGAAGATCCTTCACCTGCAGCTTCAGCACATTTTTATTCTTACCAAGGATTCTCGCACTTTCCACCTGTACCTGTCTTTCCGCAAAGACCGGACGTGCATTTCCTTTGCCAAACGGTTCCAGAACCGCAAGCTCTCCGATAAATTTTTCATTGACACATTCAAACGGGAGCTGCATATCTATGGCAATCTTTTCATTCAGATCCTCTGGTGTGATCCCGGATTTTTCGTTGATCTCCTTACGGAACTGTTCCAGATTCTCCTCTGGCATGGAAAGACCTGCCGCCATCTTATGCCCGCCGAATTTTGACAACAGATGCTTTACACGGTTCAGTCCTTCATACATGTGCCATGTCTCGATCGATCTTCCTGAGCCCTTTAAACCTTCCGCACCCTTCGTCAGCACAAAGACCGGACGGTAATATTTTTCCCGGATCCTTCCTGCCACGATCCCGGCAAGGCTTTCATGACATTCCGGCAGGTAGACCACCAGCACGTCTGCATCCTTAAGTTCACTGTTCTCCACCTGGATAAACGCCTCTTCTACCGCCTGCGCCGTCATATCCTTCCGGCTGTCATTGAGTGCTTTCAGATCACCTGCCAGCAGATCCGCCTCCGCCACTTTCTTTGCCTCCAGAAGCTCCAGGGCACGCTTTGCCGTATCCAGTCTTCCACTGGCATTCATACACGGACCGATCACAAATCCAATGTGATACGGAGACAACTTATCTACATTCACACCAGTACATCCCATCAACGCCTTCAGGCCCAGATTCTCCGTCCGTTTCAGCATATCCAGTCCCTGTTTTACGAAAATACGGTTTTCGTCCACCAGATCCATAACATCACCGATCGTTGCGATCGCCACATTTTCCATCAGATAATCTGCATCTTCCGCATCCTTTCCCATAGCTTCCATCAGAGCCTCCACCAGCTTGTAAGCAACCGCAGCCCCGCACAGACCTTTGAACGGATAAGTACAGTCCTCCTGCTTCGGATCCACAACCGCATCTGCCTCCGGCAGAATATATCTTCGTTCCCCACCAATTTCCGTATATGGGACCTCATGATGATCCGTCACCACAACTGTCATTCCCATACTTTTTGCATAGGCGATCTCCTCTGCTGCCGCAATCCCGTTATCACAGGTAATGATCGTATCCACGTCGGCCTCCAGCGCCCGGTCGATCAGATTCCGGTTCAGGCCATACCCGTCCTTCATACGATCCGGAATGTCACTGTCCACATCAGCTCCGAGCATCCGGAATCCCTCCAGAAGAATATAGGTCGACTGGATTCCATCAATATCATAGTCTCCGATGATCCTGATTTTTACATTTTCTTTTATCTTTTCTCCAAGAACCGCTACTGCCTTGTCCATATCCTTCATCAGCATTCCATCGTACAGATCGGCGATCGTACCGTTTAAATATTTCTCGATCGCATCATCCCCGATCACATCCCGGTTTCTTATCAAAGAAGCCACTCGCGGACTGATATGGAATTTTTCACTGATATGCTGAAAATCCGCTCCTTTTCTCAGAAGTACCCAGTTCTCCATCTTCTCTTTTCCTTTCTTTGGTAGTCAGATAATACAAAGATGCCGGAGGATTCTCCCCCGACACCTCATTTTCTGTCAGTTATTTCTTTTTCGCTGCTTTTTTGCCGCTGATTTTTGTTTTCATTACATACCATAATGCACCTGTGATACATACAGATGAATATCCACCACCTGCAATACCAACCATAAGCGGTGCAGCAAATTCTTTGATCGAACTTACGCCCAGAATATACAGAACAGCTACCATAACAAATGTGGTAAATGTAGTATAAATACTTCTTGTCAGTGTGTAAGTGATACTTCTGTTGACAACATCCTTCAGATCATCATTTCTCTTCATCGTGCGAAGTTCTTCACGGATACGGTCAAAAATAACGATCGTTGCGTTGATAGAATATCCGAGGATTGTCAGCATACATGCGATAAATGTATTACCTACAGAAGTTCTTGCAACCGCATAGAATGTAAGGACAAATAAAAGGTCATGCAAAAGTGCAAGAACCGCACTGGATCCAAAACGTACATCTTTGAACCGGAACCAGATATAGATCAGCATACAGATTGCAGAAATAATAACTGCAACGATCGCATCCTGCCTCATTTCAGAACTTACAGTAGAACTGATATTCTCAGCCGTGATCGTAGATGCATCTACGCCGAAGTTCTCTGCAAGTGCATTGTTCAGCGCCTCTCTTTCATCCAGAC
Source organism: Allocoprococcus similis (assembly GCF_054660775.1). Lineage (NCBI taxonomy): Bacteria > Bacillati > Bacillota > Clostridia > Lachnospirales > Lachnospiraceae > Allocoprococcus > Allocoprococcus similis. Next base: position 217,127 of record NZ_BAAHSG010000006.1, on the reverse strand, counting down.
TCAGTGTCTGTGTCTTGATGATGATCTGGTTGCTGTCTTTTACTTTCTGTGCCTGTACATTGTGATCGCCGGTTGTCTCTTCTACAACCGGAACAATCTTGGAATCAATCTCTTTGATCGAATAATCTTTGTCAAATGTTACAGTTGTTGAAGTACCACCTTTGAATTCCAGGCTGTAATTTAACGCACCGTTTCCTTTGGAAGACTGAACTCCCATCGTGATCAGACCAGCTGCGATCACAGCAATGGAAATCACAAAGAAGATTGCTTTCTTTCCAAGGAAATCGATCACCTTTCTCTCTTTTTTGAACTTCTTTGCGTAGAACTTTACATCACGAAGCCCGATTGCGTACAGAGAGAAAATGATCACTCTTGTGATGACAAGAGCAGTAAACATAGATACTACGATACCAAGCGCCAGTGTCTGTGCAAATCCTTTTACAGAACCGGATCCCTTGAACCACAATACAGCTGCGGCGATCAGAGTTGTCACGTTACCGTCAACGATCGCAGACATCGCTTTGTGGAAACCATTCTTCAGGGAAGTCTTGACGCTGATACCGGCTGTCACTTCCTCACGCACACGTGCAAAAATGATAACATTGGCATCCACCGCCATACCGATTCCAAGAATAATACCTGCAATACCCGGGAGGGTAAGCGTGATATTGAATGCATTTAAAAGGATAAGAACCAGCCCTGTATAAATCAGAAGTGCAAGCCCTGCCGCAAGACCCGGAATCAGGTAAACAATACACATAAATACAAAGATGATCGCAAGTCCGATCGCACCGGCCATTAAACTTGTTCTGATAGCATCTTCACCAAGCTGTGCCGCTACAACATTGGAACGGAGTTCTTCCAGTTCCAGCGAAAGACCACCTATTCGGATGGTAGAAGCAAGATTGTCTGCCGCTTCATAGCTCTCCATACCGGTAATAACGGCTTCTCCGCCTTCGATCGCCTGATTAACTCTTGGTGAACTGATTGTCTGTCCATCATAAATAATGGAAATCTGTTTTCCTACATTTGCTGCTGTTGCTTCTGCAAATTTGGTTGTTCCTTCTTTTGTAAGTTGCAGAGCTACAACATATTCTTTGTTCTTAGTCGTAGAGTTCTCCTGTGTCTGAGCCTCTGCATTTTTAACATCTGTTCCTTCAAGAACGGTATTGCCATCTGCATCCTGAAATACCAGTGATCCTGGTTTGCCAAGTTCTTCCAGAACTTTATTGGCATCAGATACACCCGGGATCTCGATGTTGATCCGGTCATCCCCTTCCTGATATACACTTGCTTCTGTACTGTACTGCTCTACACGCTTCTGCAGCTTGTAGATCGTATCCTTCATATCTTCTGCTGAAGGATTCTTGTCTTTCGTCTGATAGGTAATGCTGACACCACCGGCAAGGTCAAGACCAAGATTGATATTTCTTGCGGAACCTGTGTGGGAGGAACCAAATCCCTGCCAGCAGGTAAATCCAAGAAGTCCTAAAAGTGCAGCAATCAGAACAAGGCTTACTATTCCTTTACTCTTCTTCATGTCCAAGTCCCTTTCTTAGTTTTCGTCTGCCATTGCAGCCTTTATCATAATCGCGCATTCCACGCGCTTACGTTCCATCTCACAGCCCAGATCATAAGAATCATTTAATCCGTCTGCATACTTGTATGCGTTTGCCATACATCCACCACTGCAGTAGAATCTTGCAAAACATTTCTTGCATTTTTCTTTGGTATATACGTTACAGCAACGGAACTCATCTGCGATCTCCGGTCTTGTAATCCCTTCGTTTACATTTCCCATCAGGAAATCTTCATCACCTACAAACTGATGACACGGATAGAAATCTCCCCATGGTGTAACAGCAAGGTATTCGGTTCCCGAGCCACATCCGGACAGACGTTTGTACAGACAAGGTCCTCCTTCCAGGTCGATCATAAAGTGGAAGAAATTGAATCCTTCTCCCTTTTTATCTTTCTCGATAATATATCTTGCAAGCTTGTCATACTCATCAAAGATCTGCGGAAGATCTTCTTCCCGGATTGCATACGGATCAGATTCATCCCCGACAACCGGTTCGATCGACATCTGCTTGAAGCCAAGCTCTGCAAAATGCTTTACATCCTCTGAAAAATCCAGATTGTTTCTGGTAAATGTTCCACGGATATAGTAGCGCTCCTGATTACGTGAATCTGCAAGCTTCTGGAACTTCGGAACGATCAGATCATAGCTTCCTTTTCCATTTCTGAAAGGACGCATTCTGTCATTTACTTCCTTACGTCCGTCAAGACTGATGACCACGTTATCCATCTCTTTATTGATAAACTCCTGAATCTCATCATTCAGAAGCACTCCGTTCGTAGTTACTGTAAAGCGGAAGTGCTTGTCATGAAGCTTCTCCTGCTCTCTTCCGTATGCCACCAGGTCTTTTACAACCTGCCAGTTCATAAGCGGCTCCCCGCCAAAGAAATCAACTTCCAGATTCCTTCTTGTTCCGGAATTGGCGATCAGAAAATCCAGGGCTTTCTTACCAACTTCATAAGTCATAAGCGCCCTTCTTCCGTGATACTCTCCTTCTTCTGCGAAACAGTATTTGCAGGCAAGATTGCAGTCGTGTGCGATATGCAGGCAGAGTGCCTTCACAACTGTCTTACGCTTGATAACCTCCCCGATAAAAGGTTCATATGTATCAACAACAAAAAGCTGTCCATTCTCTGTCAGCTCTGTCACATCATCCAATATATCTCTGAGTTCTTCTTCGGAATATTTCCCTTCCAGCTCATCTTTCAGCTGGTTCCATGTACTTTCTTCTTTCAGTGTCTGCACTGTCTGATTCTCGTTCATACGGTTCAGACATGCAATAACCTCGTACCCCGGCTCGTCCACTACATGAACGCATCCGCTGTTGACATCAAGTACAATATTATATCCATTGTTCTGGTACTGATGAATCACAACCGGTACCCCTTTCTATCCTTATTTTTCAAATTTTTCCTCATACGTCAAATGACAGCGGCTTTAAAGCCGCTGCCTGCTTGTCATACTTATTCACTGCACTTACAAATATCTCTTATTTGCTGTGTTCGCAAGTCTGATTTCCTACTGTACAAGAAGTCTTGCATGCTGACTGACAGGATGTCTGGCATTCTCCGCATCCGCCCTTCTTTACTGTATTGTTCAGAGTCTGTGTATTCAATGTTTTAATGTGTTTCATTGTAAGATCCTCCTTCTTTGCTCATTATGTGATACAGTATAGCACATGTCCCTTGATACCGTCAACGCAAAAATTACATCTCCGCCCCTTCAGGACACCATACCACCGAGCATTCCGCCTGCCCCACAGAGGATCCAGGCGATCATCATCTGCATTCCACCCTGCACGCTCCGGTAGATCCCTGCTGAAATTGCAAACAGTAGCAGAAAATAGAGCATTCCAAGCATAAATCCTCGCAGGAATTTCCTTGTCTTCCCCATTTTTCCCATGACAAATCCACCGGCAAATGTGGAAATTATGTAAACCGCAAGGATCCCGATCCGGACGGTTTTCTCGCTTAAGTCAAACTTATACAGCCCAAAGGACAGTCCGAGCAGCATCAGCATCGTAAGAAAGTAAGAAAGTATCAGTGCTTTCACAAGTCTTGTAAAATGGATATTTTCAAACAGCTTTTTTTCCATAAGAACCCCTCCCGTCCTTTTATACTATGAGAGATTCTTATGAAATATTCCTTTACTGTTCCATCTGTCGTCCCAGAAATCCTGCTGCGCAAAGTGCCATCTTCTGTTCCAGCTCACCGGGTTTTTTCCTGCCGTCCTTTGCCAGAATCACGACAGAACCGATCGCATCTCCGGCGCAGATGATCGGACTTACCACCTGCCATTTCAGTTCTGCATTCTGTCCCGACACGATGACCGTGAACTTCCGCTCCATAGAGGATGCCAGAAACTGCTCCCTTCTTGCGATCACTTCCGCAAGTTGTCTTGTGATCAGCTGCTCCTGAAATTCTTTCTTCCCCGGTCCTGCTGCTGCGATCACCTGATCTGTATCCGTGATACACACCAGATATCCAAGCGTCTGCGCCAGACTTTCTGCATATTGGTCTGCAAAATTTCCCATTTCCCCAAGCGGTGAGTATTTTTTTAGAATGATTTCTCCTTCCCGGTCGGTGAAAATTTCAAGTGCATCACCCTCACGGATACGGAGCGTGCGCCTGATTTCCTTCGGAACGACAATTCTGCCAAGATCATCGATCCGGCGGACAATTCCTGTAGCTTTCATATTGATTCTATTCCTCCTGTGTTCCACATGTTTTCCATATTTTATTCGATATGGGTAGTATGTGGAAAAACGCAGAATTTTATTACTCCGTATCCCTGAAATCTTTATTTATAATATCTTTCTTCGATCATATCCAGAAAATCCTGGTTTAAATAGTCTTCCATCTTTTTAAATGTTTCTTCGTTGCGAATCAGTCTTCCCGGCTCCTGATATTCTACCCACGCCATTGCACACCATGTAATTCCCCTGAGACACGTGATCGGAATAAAAATGTTCAGACGTTCTTCGATTCCACTCACATCAAATCTTCCATTTACCGCCTGGATATATTTTCTTGTAAAATCAGTCATCTCTTCTTCTGTCAGAATCACATCTGTTTTCCAGAAGGTTGTCGTCGGTGCAAGAAAATGCCCCAGATCCTGAACCGGATCCCCATAAAGCGGCTTTTCCCAGTCAATCAGATAATTTTCTTTTCCTGCACCATTCATCAGAAAATTTCCGGAATTCAGTTCTGTGTTAATACAGCATCTGTATCCATCATAATCCCGTATCGCATTGATCTTCTCCTGTCCCAGTTCCAGAAGACGCCGAATCTGTACCTTTTTCTTTTCTTCTCCCAGATCAGAGTTGTAGTATGTCTGCACCATCTGATTGCATTCATCCAGAATCGCCTGCAGCGGATTCGCCGGCGATATCAGTCCATCCGTATCATTCACCGGAACACTGTGGATATCCGCAAGACATTCTGCCGCTTCCATCAGATTCTTCCTGTAATCCAGTGCACTTCCTTCCAGAAATTCCATAACCATTACTCCATATGGCAATTCCTTCTTACTTCCATCTACAAAAACCGGCACCGGTGTCCGCCCGGAATCCTTCAGAAGCTCCAATGCATGATATTCGTATTCAATCTGCTTTTCCAGATGCATCTGACTTCCCGTATTAACACGAAGTACCAGTTTCTTCCCAGTCAGCGGATGCACAAACCAGTAATTGATGTTATATTCTCCCTGCGCAAGTGGCTGATAGGCGATCTGCACTTTCTTCTGCTGCTCTTTTCCGATCCCGATTCCTTCCAGATACTGCGCTGTCTGTACATATTCTTTTAATCCCTGAATTCTTTCCATCTTATTCTCCCAGCCTTCCCCACTGTTTATCTTTTTCGCTCATTCTGTATGGCACATCAAGCTCTGGCCATGCAATATGGATTGTCGGATCATCCCAGGCAATCCCTCCTTCATCATCTGGATGATAAAAATCCGTACATTTATAACAGAAGTCTGCCTGCTCACTCAAAACCAGGAATCCATGTGCAAATCCCTCCGGAATGTAAAACTGCTTTTTATTTTCTTCCGACAGCACGATCCCATACCATTTTCCATAAGTAGCACTTCCCGTTCTGATATCCACTGCCACGTCAAACACAGTTCCCCGTATTACGCGTATCAGCTTTCCCTGCGGATATTTCTTCTGATAATGAAGACCCCTCAGTACTGCTTTTCCGGAAGAGGACTGGTTATCCTGTACAAAGTTCATCGTAAATCCGGCTTCTTCCATGTCCTTCTGATTATAAGTTTCCATAAAGTATCCCCGCAGATCGCCATGCACTGCCGGCTCAATCACACAGAGTCCTTCTATTCCACCTACATTTTTTTCTACTTTTATCTGTCCCATTTTCCTTTTATCCTTTTCTCTCTGCAAGAACTTCCTGCAAATATCTCTCCAGCGCATTCTTCCAGACCGGCAGTGGCTGAAATCCTTCTTCACAAATCCTTTTTCTGTCAAGTCTGCTGTTAAACGGTCTTGCCGCTTTTGAAATTCCGTATTCTGCTGTCGTAACCGGAATCACTTTTACATCTGCATATTCTTTTTCACCAAGCTTCACAGCCTGTGCGAAGATTTCTTTTGCAAAATCATACCAACTGACATATTTTCCTTCATTAGTCACATGATAGATCCCATATCGCTTTGTCACCGACAGATCTGCAAGAAATTTTGCAAGATCTGCTGTGTAAGTCGGCGTTCCAATCTGATCACATACCACTCGAAGTTCCTTCCGTCTTTTCCCCAGCTCCAGCATGGTCTTCACAAAATTATTCCCGTTTTTCCCGAATACCCAGGCAATCCGCACAATAAAATACTCTTTCAGTTCTGCTTTCACTGCCTGTTCACCCTGTAATTTCGTTTCACCGTATCGGTTCAGCGGCGAAAACTCCTCACAATCCGGTTCCCACGGTCTGCTCCCCTGTCCACCAAACACATAGTCTGTACTGATATAAACCATTTTAGCATGAATTTTCTGGCAGGCGGATGCAAGATTTGCTGTGCCCTTTCCATTAACTTCCCATACTTTTTCATAGTTTTCCGGCTCTTCTGCCGCATCCACCGCCGTCCACGCCGCACAGTGGATCACAATATCCGGTTTGAGCCTTTCCAGAACTGCCATAACACCCCCCGCATCCGTGATATCCATCTGCACATAGCGCTCTGAAACTTCTCTTTTTTTCGTACCGCTTCCAATCACTTCATAACCCCGGCTGTCCAATTCACGCATAACATCCTTCCCCAACTGTCCGGCGGCACCTGTTACCAAAAACTTTAGCATTTTATTTTCATTTCCTTTTCTACAATAGGTTCCCACCATTCCCGGTGCTTCAGATACCATTCGATAGTTCTCTTAATGCCATCTGCAAAAGAAGTCTCCGGGATCCAGCCAAGTTCTCTATGAATCTTTGTAGGATCGATTGCATATCTCCTATCATGCCCTTTCCGGTCCTCTACATAAGTGATCAGATCTTCCGATTTTCCAAGTTCTTTACATATCAGCTTCACAATATCGATGTTTTTCATTTCGTTGTGACCGCCGACATTGTAAATTTCCCCTTCTTTCCCCTGACGTAGGATCAGATCGATTGCCCGGCAGTGATCCTTTACATAAAGCCAGTCGCGCACATTTTTTCCATCACCATAAACCGGAAGCGGCTGGTCATGAAGTGCTTCAACGATCATGAGCGGAATCAGCTTTTCCGGCAGATGATAGGGTCCATAATTGTTAGAACAGCGACTGATCGTCACCGGAAGTCCATACGTTCTGTGATAGGACTGTACCAGAAGATCTGCCGCTGCCTTGGATGCACTGTACGGACTGCTCGTATGGATCGGTGTCTCTTCTGTAAAAAACAGATCCGGCCGTTCAAGCGGAAGATCCCCATACACCTCATCCGTAGAAACCTGATGATAACGCCGGATTCCATATTTCCGGCACGCATCCATCAGAACTGCTGTTCCTTTTATATTGGTATCCAGAAAGACTTCCGGATCTTCGATCGACCGGTCTACATGACTTTCTGCTGCAAAGTTAACCACGATATCCGGCTGCTCTTCCTCAAATAACCGGTACACTGCCACCCGGTCTGTCACCGATGCTTTCACAAACCGAAAGAGTGGATTTTTCATCGCCTGTTCCAGTGTTGACAAATGTCCTGCATAAGTCAGTGCATCCAGACAGATGATCCGATCCCCGGGATACTTTTCCATCATATAATAAATAAAGTTGCTGCCAATAAATCCGGCGCCGCCGGTAACAATGATTTTCATAAACTCTCTCCCCTGTCTAAAACAGATTCTCTCTGAACTTTCCTTCTGCTACGTCATGCAAATATTGTCCATACTGATTCTGTCTGTATTTTTCACAGACTTCCAGCAGTGCGTTTCTGGAAATCCAGCCATTCAGATAGGCAATTTCTTCCAGACATCCAATTTTCCGGTGCTGATGAGTCTCTACCGTCTTCACAAAATTAGTCGCATCTGTCAGACTCTCATGGGTGCCCGCATCCAGCCAGGTAAAGCCCTGACCCAGAAGCTCTACCCGAAGTCTTCCCTGCTCCAGATAGATCCGGTTAAGATCCGTGATCTCCAGCTCCCCACGTCTGCTTGGCTTTAACTGTCCTGCATAATCGCTCACCCGGTTATCATAAAAATACAGACCTGTCACACAGTAATTACTTTTCGGATGTTCGGGTTTTTCCTCAATGGAAACCGCCTTGCCCTTTTCATCAAATTCCACGATACCAAACCGTTCCGGATCATCCACATAATATCCAAATATGGTTGCACCGTCTCCTCTCTCCGCTGCTTTTACCGCTTCTAAAAGGCGTTTCTTAAGCCCATGCCCGGCAAACAGATTATCCCCCAGGATCATTGCCGCCGCATCATTGCCAATAAATTTTTTTCCTATTATGAACGCCTGCGCAAGACCTTCCGGTCTTTCCTGCACCGCATAGGTTAATTCGATGCCGAACTGATGCCCGTCCCCGAAAAGTTCTTCAAATCTCGGTGTATCCTGTGGTGTACTGATGATCAGGATCTCCCGGATCCCCGCACTCATAAGAACCGACAACGGATAGTAGATCATCGGCTTATCATACACAGGTAAAAGCTGCTTGGATGTCACCATCGTAAGTGGATAGAGACGGGTTCCTGATCCGCCTGCCAAAATAATTCCCTTCATTTTCATATCCCCATTTTTCATTTTTATCCTTTTATTCTACCACGAAACAGCAGTTAGTTTAATAAAATCTCTCAATTATACCTATAGATTTTATCTATTCCGTTTTTATATATAGATTAAAACAATTATGAAATTTTTGTGAAAACTGTTACAATGTAATCGTAACCTAATTTTGAGAGTAAGGAGGAAAAATGAAAAGAAAATTATTACCAGTATTTCTGTCTTTCGCATTACTTGCGAACGGCTCTCTGACAGCTTTTGCCGCTGATCCGGTTGCTGATGCCGTTACAGAAAGTGATGTGCAGACTACTGTTTCAGAAAATCAAGAAAACCAGGAAGAAGTAACAGTTCCTGAAGGGGAAACTTCTGAAGAAGAAGCTTCGGATGAAGCTGATGATTCTAAAGAAACTTCGGATGTTATTACTGATATCGCTGGTCGCTACACAGAACTTGGCACAGATGGTAATCCTATAGACGGATCAAAAGCCATCGAAAATGCAAAAGCCGGCTCTGGTGTTATCGTAGATGTACGCACACCTGAAAACTACAACAAGGGACATATTGAAGGTTCTATTTCTGCACCAGTATTTACTTCAGATGGTGTTGTTAAGCGTTCCGATGAACCTACCGCTGTAGCTTTCACAGAAACTGTAACCGGAAATTCCGTTCTTGAAGGAAAAGAAATCTATGTTCTCTGCAACAGTGGAAACGCAGGTGCAAAAGCTGCTACCGTTTTATTAAACGCTGCAGGATATTCTCTTGACAACATTCACACTATTACTTACGGAGCAACAGGCCTTGAAGTACGCTACGCTTTCCTTGGAACAAACAACGCTGTAACCGGTGCTGAAGCCGTAGCTGCTGTTGATTCATCTGATGTAGTAATCATCGATGTTCGTACAACAGAAAACTATGCAAAGGGACATCTGAAGAATTCTATTTCTCTTCCTTTGTTCTATATTGATGAAAAAGGTGAGCCGGCAATTGCAGAAACTAATAAGGATTCTTATGCCGTTTCTTTCGCTGACTATGTAAAAGCCAACATTTCCACTTTCACAGGCAAAAAAGTATACGTTCTCTGCAACAGTGGTTCAAGAGGTGCAAGAGCCGCTACTGCTTTACTTGCAGACAACGGTGTTGACAAAAACACGATCTATACCATCACCGGTGGTGCGAAAGATGAAACTGTAAAAAATGCTTTCGTAACTGTAGATGGTTACAAATTTGTATCCGGAAACGATGCTATTACAGCTGCAAAAGAAGGAACTGCATATGTCATTGATGTGCGTTCTACAAAAGCACAGGCTAAAACAGGCACTCTGAAAGGATCCATTTCACAGTCTCTGTTTGACGCCGACAACAAACTTGACACAGCTGAGGCTGAAGCACTTGAAAAAGCTTTCAAAGAAGAAATTCCTTCCAAAATAACAGAAGACAAACCAATCTACATCATCTGCAACAGTGGTGCAAGAGGGGCTCAGAAAGCAACCAAACTTCTTGGAGAACTTGGCTATAACACAAGCACTAAGGAAGATGGAAAAGTATACACTATCACAAACGGTGCAAAAGGCCTGGAACTCCTGTACGCAATGTCAGGAACAGATGGAAATGCTGTAGACGGAAAAACAGCTGTTGCTGCTGTTGGAAAAGACGATGTAGCAATCCTTGATGTTCGTGCAACAGGCAACTATGGTGCCGGACATTTGAAAGGTTCTATCTCAACACCAGTATTTAATGCTGATGGTGTTGCAAAAACTACAGATGACCAGCTTTCCAAAGATTTCACAAAATACGTAACAGACAACAAAGCCACTCTTGAGAAAAAAGATCTCTATCTTCTCTGTAACAGTGGTGCAAGTGGTGCAAGAGCTGCTACTGCTTTATTAAAAGCTGCCGGATATGATCTTGCAAAAGTTCATACCATCACTGGTGGTGCAAAAAATGAAGATGTAAAAGCTGCTTCCATTTATGTATCTGATACTCATGTGATCAACAAAATGTCTGATACAAAGAATTACCTGATCCTTGATGTACGTTCTACAGAATCTTACACCAAAGGACACTTAAAGGGATCCCTTTCCCTTCCACTTTTCGACAAAGACAACAACCTTCCGGATGATCTTGCAAAAGCATTTACAGAATATGTAGCTGCTCACAAAGCAGATTTTGAAGGAAAAACAATTTATGTTCTTTGCAACAGTGGTGCAAGAGGTGCTGCAAAAGCAACTCAGCTTCTCAAAGAAGCCGGAATCACAAATGTATTCACCATCGAAAATGGTGCAAAGAGTGAAGTGATCAAGAAACATTTTGTAACAGATCCTGTTGTTGATCCTGATACAAAGAAAGACAACAATAGCAAAGGTAACGGTAATAGCCAGAATACAAATAAGACCGCTACTGCTGCTACAACAAAGACAGGAGATACCGCTCCTATCGCTGCACTTGCAGTTGCAATGCTCGCTGCTCTTGGCGCAATCGTTGCATTCGGTAAGAAAAAAATTGTAAAATAATAATTATTCCCAAAAAGGTTACAAAATCGGGACGCTGACTAAATTGCCAACGTCCCGATTTTTCAAATTCATTCATATTCATACGATGTTCAGATCTCGTTGATCTGCTTCTCTTTATTTCTCCAGATCTCCTTCCACACACCATCTGTAGAAAGATTCGTCATAGTTCTCTGAATTTTCAAAGCCACACATTTCCATTACAAGTTGCATATAAGCTGAACGGATTCCTCCGGTACAGTAAGTAATAATATGATCCTCTTTTGAAAGTCCTGCATCTTCAAACATCTTTGTCAGATCTTCATTACTCTTTAATGTACTGTCACTGTTAAACAAATCCGTATAACGGATCTGGATTGCCCCCGGAAGATGTCCCCCATTTGCCTCCCCATACATTGTCTTTCCATTGTATTCTTTATCTGTACGGGTATCTACGATTTTACAGTCGTCATAAATTTCCTTCAACTCATCCGTATTGATCACATGGGTTTCATCAATAGAATCAATTTCTACCGATACCGGTTTTGGCTCTGCTGCTCCTTTGACAGTCTCAACTCCTGCTGCTTTCAGTGCTTTGATCCCGCCATCTACGATTTTTACATCCTCATAGCCTGCCGCAATCAGCTCCCATGCAATCCTGCCATCTTCTCCCCAGCCTTTCTCCGCATTTGAAAAAAGCACGATTTCCTTATCTTTTGCCAGCCCAAGCTCTCCTAATCTTTCGCTCAAGCGCTTTGTATCAAGGATACATCCCCAGTTTGCATCTCCCGCTTCCCCGTCTTCACAGGTTGCCAGATACTGCCATGTCGTTGCCACTGCACCTTTTACAGTACCTTTTTTCGCCTCATCTTCACCTCTTGCATCCACTACGATGATATCGTCCAGATTTTCTTTCACATAGTCGGCGGTTACTACATACTTTCCTTCAAATGGTTCACTGCTGTCTGATGCCGAATTCTTTGCACCACATCCTGAAAGTGATGAAATCACAAGAATTCCTGCAAGAAATAATGCTGTTCTTTTCATAATCTTTTCTCCTCGTCTAATCTTCTTTCTTCTAACTATAACATATCTGCAATCTATTCACTAATTGATTGTCCTTATCCCGGATTAAGTATATTTATCTTTTCTATAAATCACTTTTTCAGCAGACGCATGATTTTTCTCATCGGTTCTGTTATTTTCCAGCTGGTTGAATTTGCATATGTCTGGATCATTTCATCCTGCTCCCTGATCTTATCCTCATATTTCTTAAGCTGCCCTGTTTTCTGTTCCATCCGTCTGCCAAGTTCATCCAGCTGTTCTTCATAATGCGCGGCCTGCCTTCGCTGTCCTTCTATATATTCCTGCTGCTGTTCAATCGCTGCATTTTGTTTTTCAAGCTGTTCTTTCTGCTGCCCAATATACTCATCTTTCTGTCTGAGAATATCTTTATAATACGCCAGTTGCTGGCTTCCTTCTTCAATTTCGCTTATCAGCCATGGTGTCTTATACATATGTTCCCCGTTCCACTGATACAGATCAAAAATATCCAGATGAAAATGCTCTCTTAAAGTCTCCATTGCATTTGCTTCTCTCATAGTCTGCCCCAGCATTTCCATCCCTGCTGCTTTCAGTCCCGGTACTTCCTCTATACATTTCATCAACCAGAATGCTTTTTCAAATTCCAGCTGTAAATGTGATACAGAATCCGGATTTCGGAAATCTTCCCGGAAAAACTGACAAAATTTTTCATCCGTCATCGATTCAACACAATTTTTCCGGATCATGACAGATTCATTAAATGCGCGGACTGAATTTTCTCTTGTTGACATACTGATCTGTTTCTTTCCTTTTATATCCCATTGAAAACGGATCAGTCTTTCTTCCAGAACCGTGATCTCTGCTTCACTTACAATCCGAAGCCACAGATCATAATCTGCCAGCTGACGATACAAAAGATTGAAATATCCGATCTTATCCAATACAGATTTTCTGACCAGAGCAGAGGGATGACAAAGAAAATTTCCAGATTGCAGAAGCATATGCAGATATTCTTTCCGTGTCGAACACTTCCTGTCAAAAAGCTCTGCCATATCCCTGCATTCTTCCGACAGATCATTGCCACTTTCATCAACCAGATATACTCTCGTAAAACACGCACCGAGCATCCGATTCTCTTCCATAACCGCCACCTGCTTTTCCAGCTTGTCCGGCAGCCATGCATCATCGCTATTCATAAATGCCACGTAATCTCCATGGCAGTAATCAAGCCCCTTATTTGCCGCATAACAGTAAAATGAATTCCGATCCAGTTTAAAATATCTGATCCGTGGATCCTGATAGCTTTTTATCAGTTCTTCTGTTCCATCGGTCGATCCGTCATCTACGATGACAAATTCGAAATCAGGGTACGTCTGACAAAGGACGCTGTCAACCGCCTGTTTCAGGCAAAACCTCCGGTTATAAGTACACATCAAAACACTAACCATTATTCTACATCTCCAACAACAGCCCATCTCCAGAATGACTGATCATAATTGTATGTATGTTCAAATCCACACATTTCCATTACCAGCTGTGTATATGCCGAACGGATTCCTCCTGTACAATAAGTGACGATCTCATCATCTTTAGACAGTCCGGCATCCTCAAACATTTTTGTCAGTTCTTCATTGGATTTCAGATATCCTGCATCATCGAACAGATCTGTGTACCGGATATGAATTGCTCCCGGAAGGTGTCCTCCCTTTGCTTCATCATACAGAATTGCTCCATCATATTCTTCATCGGTACGCACATCCACAATTTTGTACTCGTCATAATTCTTCTGTAATTCTTCGGTTGTCATCACATGGGAATAATCAATTTCATCGATTTTTACTTCTGCCGGTTCCGGCTTGGATGCAAGAAACTGTGTCTTAATTCCACTATCTTTCAACGCCTTCCATCCGCCATCTACCATCTTCACATCTTCATATCCGACCGCTCGGAGTTCCCAGAGAAGTCTCGCATCATCTCCCCATCCGTCTAAGGTCTCACCGATCAGAATAATTTCTTTATCCTTTGTAATTCCAAGATTGCCAAGAGTCTCTTCCAGCTGTGCAGGCTCCTGTATGCACCCCCATTTCTCATCTCCCTGTTTTCCTTCTGTAATACTCCAGTCCTGCCATACCGTCGCAATTGCACCTTTTACAGTTCCAAGGATTGCCTTTTTTTCTCCTCTTCCATCTACAAACAACGTATTTTCATCTCCAACCTTGCTGATTGCATACTCCGGCTCAATGATCCACTCTCCCACAAAATGATTTTCATCAGCTTTCTCTGCCGTACTTTCTGTCTTCTGTTTCTGTCCACATCCTGTCAGACCAATCGCTGCAACAAGTAATACACTGCATAACCACTTTGCTCTTTTTCTCATTTCCTTTTTCCTCCTTTAATCATCACCGTAATAGTAATCTTCCTCATAGTAATCCGGTGGTGCTTCTGTATCCGGCTGCTGCGGTTCTGTCACCGTCAGTGAACCAGTGCTACTGTCTTCGGATGTACCACCAGAATCCGTTCCTGTATTTCCATCTTCCGTTACTTTTATATTTGTTTCTGTATGATTTGTTTCCTCAGATGTCTTATCTTCCGATTTTTCATCCTCTTTTTCAGTTTCGTCTGCTTCCTCATATTTTCCACTGGAAAGCGCATCGTTTATTTCATCATCAATTCCTTTTACCGTCCCGGATACCTGATAATCTGTATCTCCAAACAGGAACTGATGTACCTCGGCAACATTGGATGCCAGTGTATCTGCAATTTCTGTACTTCCCACTCCAGAAAGCATTTTGGAATATCTTACATTTGGAAATCCAAGTGTTTCACCTACTTTATATTTTTGAAAATCTTTCGCATAATTCAGAATTTCAGTAAAAGAAAAATTGGTTGCAATCTGTGGAAAAACACTGTCAGCAATCTTATTGATCGTCGTCAGATCCATCTGCTGCAGCTTCTGCATAATATTCAGAAGGACGATTCTCTGACGCACTGTACGCTGCGCATCTCCGCCATCTGTATAACGAATTCTCGCATACGAAACCGCCTGTACTCCATCCAGATGATAGGTTCCTCCGACCTCCGGTTCAATCTTCTTATAACTTTTTCCGGTTACTTCAGAAGTCTCTACACAATAGTTGTTCATATGGACTACTTCTGCATCAGTCAGTTCCAAATCCATTCCTCCCACCGCATCAATCACATCGACTAAAGCATTAAAATTCACAGATACATATTTCTCAATATTCATATCCATATTCTCATTCAGAAGTGCAACACCCCCGTCCGGCCCGAAATAGGAATAGGCAGCATTCGCCTTATTATAGCTTCCATCTTTCAGCCGCATAAAAGTATCACGATACACCGATACCATCTTCACCTCATAAGTTTCCTGATTCAGACTTACAATCATGATCGTATCACTGCGGTTTCCTTTATCCAGTGAACCGTCCCTAGAATCCAGTCCGAATACTGCCACATTCAGGTATCCACTCTTATGTTCCACCTCTTCTGTAATCGATTCCTTCAGTGTTTCTTTTTTTACTTCGATTTTCTGGATTTTGTTCACTTTGCTGGCAGCATAACCAAATACGGCACCTGCCATCCCCAGAACAAGAATCAGCATCATGCAAATGATCCCAATAATCTTTTTCTTCCACGACCATCCTGCTATTTTTTTAAGCATCCTCATCACTCCTTTCTATCCAGTAATTGCGATTCAATGTCAGTTTCATGATGAGACTTTCCGGTAATCGTCCGTAATGTTTTCCCATCTGGTAGCCCAGATATTTGCACCCGCTTTCCACAAACAGCTGCATAATCTGCAAATATTTTCTTTCTTTTAATAGCTTTTTCACAAGTGTGCAAATCAGGTGCATGCCTTCTTTTTCTGACTTTACTTTTCCAAATATTTCCGGATGACATGCCTGCGATACCCCCTGATCAAAATTTCTCCTTATCAGCTCTCTGTAAGTATACTCATGAGAATGTATCACCCGTGCATCTGCTTTATAAATAATCTTCCATCCACTTCGGACTGCTCCTGCCGCAAAGATCAGATCTTCATTGAAGATGACCGGATATGGAAATCCTCCCAGCTCCAGATAGGTTTCTTTCCGGTAAGCAGCGCACACATTGGAGCAAAAATAAGTTTTTATTCCAAGCTCTGGCAGATCCTTCTGCGATTTCATCCGGCTTCTGTTCGGATAATTAAATGTTCTTGTATATCGTTCCAGCAGAGGGCTTTTCTTCTCCGGTATCTGTCTGGCATAAGCTGCCACAGCATCCGGATGTTCCTTTAATGCTTCTGAAAGCTTTTCCAAAAGAAACAGATCTGCCGGAACTGCATCCTGGGTCATCATAACCACAATATCTGCATCCGACATCCGAATCCCCAGATCTCTGGTTCTTCCATGATCAAATTCTTTTTCCAGAATCGGAATCTCTGTAACGGAAACCCTGTCTTTACAAACCGAAACATCCAGCTTTATCCCATCTCTGGTATGCAGCAGAATAATTTGTTCTGGAAGATATGTCTGTCTGCTAAGTCCATATAATACTTTATGTAGTTTTTCTGTCGGTCTGTAGACCGGTATGATCACATCTATCTTCATCTTCCGTTAAAAAACCCTTTAAAAAATGTCAGAACCAATATTTTCAAATCAAGTCCCATTGTCCAGTTTTCAATATAGTAAAGATCATATTCGATCCGCTTCTCAATGGAAGTGTCTCCACGGTATCCATTAATCTGCGCCCAGCCAGTCATTCCCGGACGCACCTGATGTTTTACCATATAACGTGGAATTTCATCCCGGAACTTTTGCACAAACTGTGGCCTTTCCGGTCTTGGCCCTACCAGACTCATCTCTCCTTTCAGCACATTAAAAAGCTGCGGCAGTTCATCAATACTCGTCCTGCGGATCAGCTTTCCAACCGGTGTAACCCTCGGATCATTCCTGGTAGACCATTCTGTTTTTTCCTCTTCTTCATCCTGCATGATCATAGACCGAAATTTGTACATATAAAACACCTGATTATGCAGTCCAACTCTTTCCTGCCGGTAGATCACACTTCCTTCCTCTGTAAAGGCAACCACCATCGCAGTAAGCAGCATGACCGGTGAAAAAAGGATGATTGCAACCATTGCTCCAATCAGATCGACTGCCCTCTTTGCCGCTCTGTTTCGCATGATATTCAGCGGAACTCTGCGGACATGGATCACCGGAATCCCCTGCACATCCTCAATATAAGGTCTGGTAGAAATCACCTTTCCAAAATCAGGAATCATTTTCGTGTGCACCCCTGCCTTCTCACAGACATCCACAATCCGCTCCAGTTTCCCATAATCCTCTGCACGAAGCGCGATCACAACCTCATCCAGTTCATTCTCCTCCAGTATTCTTTCCAGTTTCTCTTCATCTTTCAGATGGGCAAACACATGATATCCCCACTTTGGATTCTGTCTTAGTTTGTCCATATACTTTTCTGCCGCCTGACTCTCTCCGATCATAAGAATATGTTTCTGATTCCGTCCCTGCTTTCGCATTTTCCACAAGATTGTGCGAATCAGATATCTAGAAGCAAATTCCAGCGAGATGTTTATAAAAAAGAAAATACACAGCATCTGTCTTGAAAAATGCTCCTGCTTTATAAAATAAAGTACCACGATAAAGATCATAAATCCAATTCCATTGGCACGGATGATATCCCACAGCTCCTTACGGTAACTTTTTACCCTCCTCGGCATATAAAGCTGAAAAATACTATACAAAAGCAGATATCCAGGAATTATAAAAAACAGAGCTGAAAAATACGTTTTCGCCGGCAGGATTCCTGCATCCTGCACAAAAATCACGCTCCTGAATCTCAGATACCATGAGAAAAGATATGCGGCAGCAATAATTCCTGCATCCACACATACCTGCGCTTTATTTAACATTCGCTGATTGTTCTTTATCAAAATACCACCATCTTTTCTCTATCCATCTTCTTTTTCACGCAAAGAATAATCACACTTCACCAGCGTAAGATTGGGATTGTACATCGGATCTCCTTTTTCCATGATTTCAGACCAGGTCCGGCGTACATAATTAATCTCACACTGATATCTTCTGATCTTTTCCTCATTATCCTCTGCACCTCTCGATCTGGATTCATAATGATACAGTTCTACATAAGGGTCATATACTACAAGATATCCACATCTGCGTACCTTCAGACAGAAATCAATATCATTGAACGCCACTGCAAGCCGCTCCTCAAATCCACCCACTTCTTCATATACGGAACGTTTTACCATCATACATGCTGCTGTCACCGCTGACAGATCCTGCTGGGTACTTGCTTTGTGCAGATACCCGGAATAACCTTTTGGAAGTCCCCGGAACATATTACCGGCAATTCCCCTAATCCCAACAACGACTCCTGCATGCTGTACCTGACCACCCGGATAATAAAGCTTTGCTCCGACAATCCCGACTTCCTTTCTCTGGCAGTTCGCAAGCATTTCTTCCAGCCAGTCCTTTCCGATCACTTCCGTATCATTATTCAGAAGTACCAGATATTCTCCACTGGTCTGTCTTACTGCGAAATTATTGATTGCCGAATAATTAAATGGGCCCTCCCATCTCAGGATTCGAATATGGTCCGATTTTATTTTATCATAGTAAGCAAATGTTTCTGTCTTTTCACTGTTATTTTCAATAATCGTAATCTCATAATTCTTATAAGTCGATCCGGAAATGGACTGCAGGCATTTCTCCAAATCTTTTACATGATCTTTATTTGGAATCAGAATGGAAATCATCGGATTTCCCTGCACCTTATACTGGACACGATAAAACCCTCTGTCCAGTTCCGGCAAAACTTCTGCCTGTTCACCGCATCTCGTAAGATGGGCTTCTATGGCACGCTGTCCAGCCTCAAATGCATAAGCTTTACTGATCGGATTGTCCGCAGTAGAAACCTGATGTACCCTCCAATGATAAAGAATCCGCGGCACATGCGCCGTTATCGTTTTTTCCACACACCTGAAAACCAGATCGTAATCCTGCGCTCCGTCAAATTCACTTCTTAGTCCACCAACTTCTTCGATCAAACTTTTTCTTATCACACAAAAATGACAGATATAATTATTTGCCCGCAACAGATCCAGATTGAAATCCGGTTTAAAATGCGGCTGAAAATGTTTTTTCAGATCTGCTGTCACTTTGTCCTCATCGGAATAAAGAAGTCCGGTCTCCGGATATTCATTCAGTTTCTTTACCATCTCATACAATGCATCTGGCGCAAGCAGATCATCCTGATCCAGAAAACCAATATAGGTTCCGGCAACTTCCTTTATCGCTGCATTTGTATTTTCAGAAATTCCTCTGTTTTCACGCATTCCGATCAGACGGACAGTTTTTCCTTTAAACACATCCTCTTCGAGAATTTCTTCTATTCTACGTCTCTCTTCATCCGGAACAGCCATACAGAGTTCCCAGTTTTTATAAGTCTGCCGGCATACCGACAAAAGCATCTGTCTCAAAAACTCTTCCGGTGCCTGATATACCGGAACGACAATACTGATCAGAGGTGCATACGAAAACGCTTCCTGTCTTTGTCTTTCCAGTTCTTCTTTTGTCCGCCTGTGATTCTGATACCATTTTTCATAATCAATCTTATGAAAACGGATCCTTTCTTTTAAACGTATCAGAAACTCTTTTGGTCCAAAATACCGAAGATATACCAGTCCTTTTTTTACCCGATACAGAGACATTTTATTGAACATCTCCTATCTCCTCTCCACTTTTGCCAGATGATTCAGTCCAAAGTCATTATGATCCAGTGTCAGATTCGGACTGTAATACGGATCTCCTTTTTCCAGAAGTTCTTTCCACCTAGTTTGAAACAATTTAATTTCTCTGTTAAAACGTTCTATTTTCTCTTCTGTGTCTTCATATCCTCTTGACTTTGACTCATAATGGATCAGTTCTGCATATGGATCATATACGATCAGATATCCCGCTTTCCGTATTTTCAGGCACAGATCTACATCATTAAATGCCACCGCAAACTTCGGATCAAATCCTCCGACTTCTTCATACACCCGTTTTTTTATCATCATACAGGCTGCGGTCACTGCACTCAGATCATGGATCACCTGCGCCCTCGCAAAATATCCCGGCGAATCTCCGTCCATTCCAAGGAATGCATGTCCTGCCACTCCTCCAAGCCCAATGATCACCCCTCCATGCTGAAGCGTTCCATCTTCATAATACATTCTCGCCCCGACAGCACCTACATCTTCCCGCATACAATAGCTCAGCATTTCTTTAATACAGTCACTGCCGATCATTTCTGTATCGTTGTTCAGGAACAGCAGATATTCTCCGGCCGCATGATCAATTCCATACTGATTGATCTCCGGATAATTGAATCCTTCTCCTTTCCAGTACAGAACCTTAACTTTGGGATACTCATGCATGATTCTTCTGTAATCTTTAAACGTTTTCTTTTTCTGGCTGTTATTTTCTACAACAAGAATTTCTATATTCTCATAAGTATTTCTTTCCCGGATCGATCGCAGACATTTGATCAGATCATCCGTGTGATCTTTATTCGGAATAATGACCGATACCTTAGGTGTTTGCTTCACCGGATATTTTGTCCGGTACATTCCCGGATACTTCGTTGGAATGACTTCTGCTTCAATTCCCATTCTTCTGTAATGCGCTCTTACCGCTTTTGCACCTGCATCCACAATATAGGATTTATTCTCTGCACTGTCAGCTGTAGATCCCTCGCATGCCCTCCAGTGATAAAGTACTCTCGGTATATGCCGGATCTTATCGGTATTTTCAACACACCGGAGCACAAAATCATAGTCTTGTGCACCATCGTACTCACCATCAAGCTTTCCTGCCGCCTGATATAACTCCTTTTTTACGACTACCAGGTGACAGAAATAATTTGTTGTACAAAGCATATCCAAATTAAAATCCGATTTGAAATGAGGGAAGAAATACTCTTCTCCATCCATCGTAATCTTATCTTCATCCGTATAAATAAGCTCTGTATCCGGATATTCATTCACTTCAGCCACACACTCATACAATGCATCCGGTGTCAGCAGGTCATCATGATCCATAAATGCAATGTAATCCCCCGTTGCCATATCCAGTGCCACATTTGTATTGTCTGAAATATGCAGCTGTTTTTTATTATTCTTCACTTGGATCCGGCTATCCTTCTTTGTATACTCTTTCAGAATTTCTGCAATAGGTGAATCTTCCCCACTTCCATCTGAGAGGCAGAGTTCCCAGTTCTGATAGGATTGTCTTCTTACAGAATCCAGCATTTCCCGCAGATATCTTTCCGGTGTCCGGTAAAGAGGAACAACAATCGAAATCTTCGGCATCCGGGTAAATTGCTTTCTCTTCTGCCGGTACAGTCTGATCCTGGACGGCTCATGTCTTCGCAGCCATTCTTCATACTCTGTACCGTTTTTCCCACTCAATTTGTCACCCGCCCTGATAAACGCTGCACGGATTCCAAACTGACGATAATAGATTCTGACTTTGCGAAAATCATCCAGCATTTTCTGACGTCGCAGTTTTCTTTTGAGATTCATGATCTCTTCCGCATTTTTCTCTTCTTCTTCAAAGCATACTTCCAGTTTTCGCGGAATACCTTCCTCATAAAATGCCTTAAACCCGGCAATCTCTTCCTTTTTACATTCCGGATACTCTCGCAGCACATCCAGACGCCGGATTTTTTCTTCTTTCATCTCCAGTTCATTCTGATTCTCATCCAGAAACCGAATCGATGCATTTTTCCTGCTATAATACCATCCCTCGACTGAAAATCCTTTTTCTTCAGTATTCACCTTATCTATGCTGTTTGCCAGCCATTTCTCCAGGTTCTTCAATTCACTGACTGCAAAGGTCTTCATCAATTCTTCTTTTCCACAATACGACTGCAATACTTCCAGTCTGGACGCTTCTCTCCAGTCTTTCGGAAGATGTATCCAAAGAAAAAACTGTTTGGTTATAAGTCTTTTTCTTATCTTACGGAACTTCAACGGATGAAGACGGATTCCATCCGTTGTATAAAATAGTTTCTTTCCATCCAGCCGGATTTCAATCCGGTTTCCATCTGGTCTGTTATCCAGAAAATATCCCGTAATAAGTAATCTGTCTTTTTCTTTTACATGAAACCGACATGTTGCGATATAAAAAGCATTTTCCATTTTTCAAGTCCTCTCACTTCCACACTATCTGGAAAATAACCAGTTCAAAAACTGAAAGAAAACACAGATATACAATACTAACAGCAGAAATACGCAAAATGTTTCTATATCAAACCGATATGTAACCGTCTTTAAAATTAAAGTTCCTTCACTTTCTTCACTATTTATTTTCAAATTTGTTCCTTCCTCTGATGTCTTTTCCGTATAAAGTGCAATAGAATCTTTTTCAAATACTACTTTATACGCCTTCCCTCTGCATCTGCTTACCGTATCAAACGAAAATTCATTGAATTTGCCCGTTTTTATATCTCTCACCTTCTTCACAGATTCCGCAACCGTTTCTCCATTTTCACAATCCTGAAGATAAATTCGGATCTCTGTTTCTGGATCTTCCTGCAAATTCTGGCATTTCACCTGGATTCCATCCAGTGTCTCCTCCTCACAGACAAATTCCTGCGATATCTGATCCTGCGACACATCCATCATGACATACTGGTCATTTTCTATCATCCGGTCATAAATCGCATGCGTCTTATGAACATGTCCATAAACAAATGCAAGCAGAATCAGCACAATAACTGCTGCCAACTTTTTTACTTTTCTCATTTTTCCCTCTTATTCTGCTTCCTGATATTCTCTGCACAACTCATCTGCATCCCCGATACTACGAACTCTTCCATGTTCCAGCCATACAATCCGGCTGCACAGATTTCTCACCTGCTCCATATTATGCGAAACAAACAAAATCGTAGCTCCATTCTCCTTCATCCGGTTAATTCTTGCTTCACATTTCTGCTGAAAATGGAAATCGCCTACCGATAATACTTCATCCACGATCAGAATATCCGGCTGTCCGATTGTTGCTACCGCAAACGCGAGACGCGAAAACATTCCCGATGAAAAATTTTTCACCGGTACATCCATAAACTGGTCCAGTTCTGAAAACTCTACAATCTCTTCATAGTGCTCCTCCAGATATTCCCTGGTATATCCAAGCAGCGTCCCGTTCAGAAATACGTTCTCCTTCGCAGTCAGGTCAAAATCAAATCCTGCTCCCAGTTCGATCAGCGGCGCGATCACACCGGAAGTCTTAACGCTGCCACAGGTTGGTTTCATGACACCGGCAATGATTTTCAACATCGTACTTTTTCCACTTCCGTTTACACCGATCAGTCCCAGTGTTTCTCCTTTATAGACTTCAAACGACACATCCTGCAGTGCCCAGAAATCCTGATAGGTAATCTTTTTCTTTACTCTCTGTATAAAATATTCCTTAAATCCATCAAATTTCTCTGATGCCAGACTGAATTTGATGGAAACATCTTCTACTTTTACAATTACTTTTTTCTCCATCCTTACTCCTACAAATCAAAGATAAAACCATCCTGATGCTTATAAAAAACCCAGCATCCCACTCCAAGACACAGTACAGCTTCTGCTGCTGTCACCAGAAGCATCACCAGACCTGGAAGTCTGCCATAGATCACAACATTCCGGAACATGATCAGAATACTGGTCAGAGGGTTTATCATTACCAGATGGTATAACCATTCCGGCAGAATCGACATTGGATAGATAACCGGTGTCAGATACATCAGCACTGCCATCAGCACCGAATACAAGTGCAGAACATCCCTGTATTTCACCGCAATCGTCGCCAGAATCAGTCCAATCCCCAGAGCCAGAACCACCAGCAAAAAAAGTGGCACAACTGAAAGAAGCATTGTCCAGTGAAGCTCCGCACGCATACCGATCATAATCAGAAATAACGCTGCACAGGATGCCATCAGATTGATCAGACTGGAACACACCCTTGACATCACGAATACATATTTCGGTACATACACCTTCTTTATCAGAGATGCACTCCCGATAATTGCTGACATTGCATTTGTCGTAGCGTCATTGAAAAAGTTAAAAATAACCTGCCCACATAACAAATACAACGGAAAATTCTCTATATCAAATTTAAACAGATTTGAGAAAACGATGGATAAAACCGTCATCATAAGAAGTGGATTCAGCAGTGTCCATAAAACCCCCAGTATGGAACGCCGGTATTTCACCTTCACGTCTCTTGAAACCAGTTCTTTTAAAAACGGCTTAAATTTGACAAAATTTTGAATATAAACTGACATATTTTCTTCCCCTTTAAATTATAATTATATTATTTTTTCAGTCTTTATTCAATCAAATCGCTTACACTTATCATTGATTTTCTCTATTTCTTTTATTGATTTTACGAATAAGTAAAAGAGTCTGCATAAAGCAGACTCCCTAACGGACATCCTTATATAATTTTGCAATCTCTTCTGCCGGAACACCATCCCGGTACATGGCTCTCAGCCGGTTCATAAGCCACATTACTTTCAGCTTTTCGATTGTATTTCCGCCGAATCTTCTGTCTGAAGTATAAATCCTGTGTCTTGCCATCCCAAGCGGAATCCCTTTTTCTTTGAGGGTCAGTGAAAACTGATAATCCTCCAGAATCGGCATCTCCGGAAATTTTCCCACTTCAAAAAACAACTTCCGGTCAATGAAAATCCCCTGGTCTCCAAACATTACTTTTCTGTCTTTAATCCTGTGATTGGAGATCACCCTGCAGGTGAACATAAAAAAGTTATATGAATGAAATGCAATTCCAAAACACCCTGCCCGGTATTTTTTCATTACAGTCTCAATCTCTTCTAATGCTGTAGGTGGAACTTCACTGTCGCAGTGCAGGAAAAAAAGTACATCTCCACTGCTTTCTTCCGCTCCCATGTTCATCTGCTTTGCCCTTCCTTTCGGGGACTGAATCACCGGATACCGGTCCTTCAAAAGTGCCAGTGTTCCATCCGTGCTTCCCCCGTCTACAAACAGAATCTCACATCTTTCATTCAGCGGCTCCAGTGTCTCCATCAGCCTTTCAATTGTCGATTCTTCATTGTATGTTGGTATAATAATTGATATTTTCATCTCTACTTCACGGTTTCAATTTCTACGTTCATCCAGGTATCATACAGATTTCTCCGGAACTCGTCCTCATCTCTGATCACCGGGATCTTGAGGGTGCAGTTCTTTTTCGCTTCATCCTCTGCCAGAATCATTCTTCCCTTTGTAAGCTTTTCTGTTGACAGCTGCATGTCTACTATCTGTGTCTCAAAAAGTTCCGGATGCATCATGTAAGCCGCAGCGATCGCATCCCAGTTATAATATCCGGGAATTCCATATTCATCCCAGTTATTGTCAAACCAGTAATCCGTCTCATTCTTGATCAGCCTTACAACTCCCTTACTCAGATCCGAAAGTTCTCTTTCATACTCTTCTCTTGTAAAAAGTACCTTCAGGCAATTATTACCCGTAATAACCGCAACATCCGTTCCACTGGTAAGTGTCGTATAAGTTGCCAGCGGATCACAGGAGAAATTAAGTTCATCCATTTCCCGCTTTGCAAAGATCAGCGGTTCTGTTGTTCCTCCCATCAATACGATACTCTTCACCTGATGAAAAAACTCAGAATTGTGTTTCCAGGCTCCATAAAGATTTGTCACGGAACCCGTCACCAGAATTTCCAGCTCCCCGGCATATTTTTCTGCCATCTCGGCAAGATAATGTGCCGCTTCACTTTCGGTTTCTCCAGATGTTGCTCCACCTTTGTAAACGCGCAACTCGTCATGCCCGATTTTCTTTACAAACTTCTTTGTATTTTCGTAAACCTTCTCCAGTGTATTGTTCCCATAAGTTGTCGTCACTCCCAGGACCTCTGCTTCCGGATCCCCCAGAAGATACAGAAGTGCCAGTCCATCATCTACATCACACCCGTTAATTCCAAACGTACAGTCACAATCATGAATTATTTTTCGCATACCATTCTCCTTTTATCACTTCTGAAACAAAATCCCCTGTCTTTCATCAATTTTGATGCCAACCAGTTCTCCTGTTTTTACCCCCAGTTTCATCCAGTCACGGTGAAGCATCCATACTGTCAGCTTTCCATCTGCATACTTCAACAGGATTTCTGCTGTTTCCCCCTCAAACATAACTTCTTCAATCTGATACATTCTTTCCGTCTCATCTACGGTCAGCGTGATCGCCGATGGTCTGACCATCAGTTCATACTCTCCTTCCGCTTTCTGCGTCTCAAATGAAACTGCCCGGCTTACGAATCTGCCATTCTCCACTTTTCCAAAAATATAATTTGTCTGTCCCATATAATCTGCCACCGCTCTGGACTCTGGATGGTAGAACATCCTCTCCGGCTTATCATACTGAAGCACTTCTCCAGCTTTCATCAGAGCGATCCGGTCAGACACCTTCATCGCTTCTTCTTTATCATGCGTGACCATAACGACCGTAAGCCCCATCTCATGATGCAGCTTTCTTACCAGATCTGCCATCTCGCACCGCAGATTCTCATCCAGGCTTGAAAATGGTTCATCAAGAAGAAGAATTTTCGGATCTGCCGCAAGCGCTCTTGCCAGCGCGACCCTCTGACGCTGTCCACCGGACATTTCCCGGATCTTACGCTTCTCAAATCCTTCCAGCTGAACAGCTTTTAACAGTTCTCCTACCCGCGCCTGCTTATCTTTTTTCGGGATTTTTTTCAGATCCATCGAAAAGCTGATATTCTGTTCTACCGTCATATGCGGAAACAGTCTGAGATCCTGAAAAACAATCACGGTTCCTCTTTTTTCCGGTGCAAGATTTGTAATCGATGTGTCATCGATCCGGATATCCCCTTCCTGCGTTTCAAGAAGACCTGCAATGCTTTTTAACAGTGTTGTCTTTCCGCAGCCTGAGGCGCCAAGAAGCGAAACAAATTCTCCCGTTCTAATCTCCAGATTTATATTCTTCAGTATTCTTGTCTTTTGTAAATCTACACAAAGTTCTTTAATTGTAAGACTCATGTGCTCCTCCTGCCTAATAATATTCTACTTCCTGTGCCTTTGTAAAACATCCCACGATCCATTCTAGTATTCCAAACACCAGAAGCATGATCACCAGGAATATCACACTGTAAATGCTGGCAAAATTACGTTCTCCGCTTCCGAGATATGGAACCATGACGATCGCAAATGTTTTGACATTTCCCCCGCCGATCATCAACGTCAAGAAATACTGACTGAACGAAACAACAAATGCCATCGAAAACGCAGAAAGCATGACCGGAAACAGATTCGGAAGTGTCACTTTAAAAAACGCCTGAAGCGCACCAGCCCCCAGAACTCTTGCCTGCTCCTCCAGCTTTACCCCCATTGCTCTTGTTCCATCCTGCATCAGCGTAACTGCATACGGAAGAGAACAGATCAGATGGACAATAATGACTCCCTGAACGGTTCCGCTTAATCCACATTTGATAAAGGTAATCTGAACCCCCATCGCAAACACGGTTCCCGGAACAAGAAACGGAAGCATCGACATAAATGAAAACAGCCGCTTTCCAAAAAAGTCATAGCATTCCAGCGCCCTCGCCGTCATTGTTCCGATCACAACCGACAGGAACGCGACCGAAGCCGATATGAAAAGACTGGACATACAAAGTCGCACAAGCTGCTGCCTGTTTCTCAGTATTCCATTCACCGCTCTCATCGAAAATTTCTGCGGGATAAGTGACGGCCATGCCCATCTCTCTGTCCCTACCCAGACAAGGATCGTAAGAATTGGTACAATCACCAGGAAAATAAAAATGCCTATGATCAGGCCTTCCCAGATGTTCTTTTTTCTTTTCATCTTCCTGTTCCTCCTAACCTGCCAGCTTCTTCGTGCTCCGGCGAAGTAATATGTAATATAAAACTGCTGCAATCAGAGAGATCACGATCAGGATTCCATTGATCGCCATCGCATACGGTCGCGCCCGCAGATCAGGCTTGGTATATTCCAGATAAGCCAGAACCGGCAGCGCCTTTGGTGTCGTTGCTCCAAGTATGAACGGCAGCTCATATGCTCCAAGTGCAAATACAAAGATGATCAGGAAACCACTGAGCACTGTATTCATACATAAAGGAAGCGTTACTTTCATGAAAGCCTGAAGTTTATTCGCTCCAAGATTGGTCGCTGCTTCTCCAAGACTGCCATTGATATTCGCCATCAGAGCAATCACAAAATAGATTATGAATGGAATTTCCTTCCACAGATAGGCAAGAATTACGCCAAGTCCATATCTGTCATAGATCAGCATCGGAAACTGCTGCTGATCCGTAATCAATCCTGCATTTGCAAGGATTCTCGCAAGGATTCCATTTTGCGAAAGAATGTTTACAATAAAGAGTGCCACAACAACATGGGGAACAATGATCGGAATCTGAACGATCCGCATAATAATTCCGCGCACTTTTCCGGCACTCACCAGAACTGCACACAGAAATGTTCCTGTTACTGTGGCAAGAAAAGCCGACATAAATGCAATGTACAGACTATATTTTAATGACTGCAAAAGATCCGGTCTTGTCAGTACCTCCTTATAATATTTCAGCGTCGGTTCCGTTAACCCAAAAGCTGGAATCACCCCTAAACTTTGGATGATTCCAGTTCCCAGACCAATAATAAAAACTACGCCTAATATAAGTTGCGGCACCAACAGTATATAAGGTGTCATTTTTTTCTTCATTTTATTTTCCTACTACTTCCTCTGCCCAGATCTCTTCGATGATCGGTACAAGTGCGGAAGGCATTTCCGGAAGACGTTTTGATAAAAGTTCATCCTGAGGGATTACACCCTTACCAATCTCAACCTTATCAAATGCTTCTTTCTGTGTATCGTTTAATTTGTTGTAATCTACAACCGGAATAGTACGGATCTCAGCAAAACGGTCTGCCTGTACTTCCGGATCAAGCATCTCATTGATTGCTACCTGTGCTCCTGCTACATTTCCTGAGTTTGCTGCAATTGCAATGTAGTTTGTATTTCCAATTGTTCCTTTATCGAACTGGAAAGACTGAGATGTCTCTGTGTAAGTACCATTTTCAATGTTGGTAGCTGTTGAGTATGCACCATAAGAGATATCCATCACAACTTCTCCATCAGAGTACATATTGGTCAGTGCTGTAGAATCCTTCGGGAAAGTCTTTCCTTCGTTCCACAGGTATGGATTCAGTTCACGAAGATATTCAAGAGCCGGCTCAATTGCTGCTTTTACAGTTTCTTTGTCAGCTTCCATATCCATAAACTGTTCGTATCCGCAAATATCATAAATCACATTACGAACAAATGCACTTCCTGTAAAATCAGGTAATTCCGGATAAGTTACTTTTCCTTTGTTTGCTTTGCAGAATTCCATGAATTCATCTGTGTTTGTCGGAAGATCCGGTGTCACTGCTGTATCTGCGATCATAACAAGCTGTGCTTTTCCGTACGGAGCTTCATAGCCTTCAATCGGGAAGCAGAAATCTGCATTTGTCTCTTCATCATCTGTATCAATATAAGACTGGAAGTTCGGAAGTTCTTCTGCGAACGGTCCGTAAAGCATATTGTTTTCTTTACAGGTCTTGAAGTTTTCTCCGTTGATCCAGATCATATCGATATCGCCATCTTTTTTATCTGCTGAAATTTCACCGGAAAGCTGACTTAAAATTGCGTCAATGTCCATCGGTACACGTTCCAGTGTGATGTCATATTTTTCTTTCAGACGTGGTGCATAGTAGTTGTCAAGCCAGTCATTTAAACTGTCATCTCCGCCCCATCCGTAGAATGTAACGGTTGTACCCTTGGCTGCATCCACCATTTCATCGAAGCTCATATCTTCTACGGTTTCGGTTGTCTGCTTGGTTTCTTTGTTGTCTGCTTTTTCTGTCTTTGCGCTGTTTCCACATGCCGTTAAGGAAAACGCCATCACAGTACTTAAAAGCAGAGCTGCAATTCTCTTTTTCATTAAAATTTTCCTCCTTCATTTTCTCCGTCTTTCATTATAACAAATTATTAACAAAAAGCACGCTGTTTTTCATTCCTGCTTTGTTGTTACCCCTCAACACTTCGTTTAGTTATTGTAATTTTCTATATACTTATAGAATTTTTCTACCGATGATTCCATTGCTCTGTCCTTCAGCGTAAGAAGACCGATTTCCCAGATCATATCATCTTCTGCAAAAGGAATCATGACCAGCCCCTCTGTATTCATATCTTCATGGACAAAGTCAATCGTCACAGAAATCCCTCTCTTCAGCCGGCACATTTTATAGCAGAGATCAAATCCATTTGTCTCAAATACAATATCCGGTTCAAATCCCCGGTTCCAGCATCTGCTCTGAATAAACTCATTGAGTTTAAAACTGCTGTTTTCAAGATAAAGAGGCTCGCCTTCCAGATCCAGAATAGTTGCTTCTCTTTTTTTCGCCAGAGAATGTTCTTCATAGACCAGAAGCCCCAGACTGCATTTTTTTAAACTTTTCATATCAAAACAATCTCCTGCAAATGGTCCGATCGACAATGCCACATTCCCTTCTTTGTCAAGCAGCATTTTCTCTACGATCCGATCCGGATATTCCATATAAGAAAATGTCACATTCGGATATTTCTTCTGAAATTCCAGAATACAGTCTGGCGTCAGGTAACGCAGGATATCATAGGCAACCAGAAGTTCTACTGTTCCTTCCTCACTCGCACGTATCATATCAATTTCTTTTTTCAATTTGTCATATTCGCTAAGAACCGTATTCGCATAATCATACAGCCTCTGTCCGCTCTCTGTCAGTTCTATCCCGGAGGCAACCCTGTCAAGCAACGTACATTCCAGTTCATTTTCCAGATTTTTCAGTACACGGCTGAGTCCCTGTGGTGACATAAAAAGCTCTTTTGAAGCCCTCGCAAGACTTCCTCTTTGACAAATCATCCGAAATTCCTCTAATTCTTTAATCGTCATTCTTTTCCCACGACTCCCCTATTTAAATTTACATTTTGCCCGATTCAAAATAGGTGTCTTCCCAAGAGGTACCTTTTCATCGATTCCCATAATAAGCGGTAGCAAATGCTTTGCATCTTCATATCCTCTCCTTCTGAAACTACAGATGCACGAAGCGCAATATGTATAAAGTTCCGGCTCCCTCGATGCCTTTACACGGTCTGTCAGTGCCTGTGCCACATCCGCTTCTTTTCCAGCTGCGCATCCACCAAGCCCGCAACACTGCACATCTCTGAATGCATCTTCTACCTTTCCGACAAGGAATGGCTTCATATCATATTCAAACTTTCTGTCTTTTCGGTCCGGACATGGATAATACATTGGAATCCTTTCTTTTTGATAAATATTTCCAA
This sequence comes from Allocoprococcus similis, assembly GCF_054660775.1. Taxonomy (NCBI): domain Bacteria; kingdom Bacillati; phylum Bacillota; class Clostridia; order Lachnospirales; family Lachnospiraceae; genus Allocoprococcus; species Allocoprococcus similis. The sequence goes on along the minus strand of NZ_BAAHSG010000006.1, from coordinate 185,356 downwards.
TTTTAAGCTCTGCCATTTTTTCGTAAACACTGATAATCTCCGCATCCAGTCGTCCTTTTAAAAAATAATAGCAGTTCGGACATGCCATGATCACCTGTTCTACTCCTGACTCTTTTAATTTCCAGTTGATTCGCTCAATGATCCCCGCTGCCTCTGAAACAAGTCCCAGTTCTTCAATCGGTTTCCCACAACAGTCATATACAACTCCCACATCATATTTTGCGAATTCTTCCACCAACTTATCTGTCGTTTTCGGAAAAAAAGACGGAAAATTACATCCCGTAAAAAAAACTGCTTTCTTTTTTGAATGGCGGTAATTTGCAAATTTGTACGGATTCTTTTCTAAGAGCAGTCCGTCATATGAATTATCAAGAAGCTTCCCACCTCCGTCTTCAACCAATTTTCTCCGACTGGCAAGTGCAATCTCTTTTCCATCAATTCCTTTTGGACAGACACACCCGCAGGTTCCACACAGGAAACAATGATATGCCAGCTCCGGTTTTTCTTTTAATACCGGCAGATCAATTCCATATTTTTCCAGAAACAGACAACTTCTGGTACATTTTCCACAATGGATACATGCATCCAAATCCCACTTATTCATAATTTTTATCCAGCTTTCCTTTCAGTCCCAGTTCCAGATAATCAATCGTAATTGGACAGTTACAAATTGCTCCCTTTTCAATATCCTCATACAGGTGGAACAAATCTCCCTTATCATCCACATCATAATACATCTGACCTACCGCCGTAGAGAGCTTCTCATTTCTCATGTGCTGTAAGGTATCATAAATAACTGTATTCGTTCCGTATCGTTCAATTTTCCATATAGAATCATATTCTTTTTTCATTCCGATCAGATAGTACCCTCCATCAAATGTAGGATGAATCACAATATCTTTTCCCCCAAGATTATCAAATGCATTTTTCAGTGTTTCCGGATGAATCTGCGGAATATCTGTCCCGATCAGAATTACTTTCTCATACCCCATTCTCAGTACGATTCCAATCGCATTCTTCATCCTTTCACCAAGATCATCACCAAATTGTGGAAGACATACTGTCTCATCATCAAGAATTTGCTGTAGCAGCTTCTTTTCATCCTTTGGTGTAAAAAACACGAAAATATCCGCATCCACCTGCTTTGCTTTTTCATATATATCCTTTACAAAGCAGGCATGTAGACGCGCACACTCTTCCCCAGTTAGAAAAGGCATCAGCCTGGTCTTTGTCTGTCCTGGTATCGGCACCCTCGTAAATAAAATAAGTGCATCCTTCATCTATAATATTTCCTCCAACATTTCAATCACACTCTCCACTACTTTAGGACAAAAATCCAGCATTCTGCCACTCGAAAGTGCTTCTTCAAGCTGTTCCGGAAGCGATACATCATAGCCTAATAACTCTTTGCAACTGTTTGTTGCAAACTTTTCCAGAAACAATGCTCTAAATTCTGCATATTTGTTCATCATTTCTTCTTTTTGCCGAAGCAGAGTATTCACATCCCAGTGTCCATATTTTAATCCAACAGCCATGATTGCTCCGGTAAATGCACCGCATGTATCCCCATGCATCATTCCACCTCCAAAACAAGCCGAGGCTTTATTCGCCATCTCTTCCGTAATCCCAAGTCTCTCTGCGAAATAAGACAGAACGACCTGAGAACAATCATATCCTTTTATAAATTTTTCCCGAATCATACTTTCTTCTATCATTTTTCTCTCTCCTTTGTCATCTTACATCACTTTTTCATTCTAACATCAAACCAGTCCTATTTCTATAGATTGTCTTATCGTATTTTACTATAATTTGCTTGTCTTATTTATAAGTCAAATAATTCGTGCCTTTTACAAAAAAACCCCTCATCTGCAGTTTCCCGCAAATGAAGGATTTCTTTTACTTTATTCAATTCTTACAGTAATCCACCGATTGATAAGAATAACGGTGCAAATACAAGTGAAACGATTGTCATAAGTTTGATCAGGATGTTGATAGACGGTCCTGATGTATCCTTGAACGGATCACCTACTGTATCACCAACAACTGCTGCTTTGTGAGCTTCGCTTCCTTTTCCGCCATGATGTCCTGTTTCGATGTATTTCTTAGCATTATCCCATGCTCCACCTGCGTTTGACATGAAGATTGCCATAAGTACACCTGTAACAAGTGCTCCGGAAAGCAATCCACCGAGGGATTCCACGCCAAGAACGATACCAACGATCAGCGGTACTACGACTGCCATCACACCCGGAAGCAGCATTTCGTGAAGAGCTGCTGTGGTAGAGATCGCAACGCATGATGTATAATCCGGTTTTTCTTCACCTTTCATGATGCCCGGTTTTTCACGGAACTGGCGTCTTACTTCTTCGATCATCTTGTATGCAGCCTTTGATACAGACTCCATAGTAAATGCGGAGAAGAGGAATGTAAGCATACCACCGATAAAGATACCGATGATTACTCTGTAGTCAAGAAGGTTGATCGCTTCAAGACCAACTGCCTGTGCATAAGATACGAAAAGTGCAAGTGCAGTAAGGGCTGCTGATCCGATCGCGAATCCTTTACCCATAGCTGCAGTTGTGTTTCCTACTGAATCAAGCTTATCTGTGATTTCACGAACAGATTCATCCAGTCCTGACATTTCTGCGATACCACCTGCATTGTCTGCGATCGGTCCGTATGCATCAACGGCAACTGTGATACCTGTTGTAGAAAGCATACCTACTGCTGCAAGTGCGATTCCGTAAAGTCCTGCAACTGAGTAAGATACAAAGATACCTACACAGATCAGGAGAAGCGGGATTGCTGTAGATTTCATTCCTACTGCAAGACCACTGATGATTGTAGTAGCTGCGCCAGTCTCTGACTGTTCTCCGATTCCCTGAACCGGTTTGTAGTCTGCTGATGTGTAGTACTCTGTGATGTTACCGATGATGACACCAACAACCAGACCTGCGATAACGGCAATTGCTGCACTCATCTTTCCGAAGAGTACGTTACTCAGTACAAGTGCTACAACAATAACTACGATAGAAGCTGCATAGCTTCCCTTTGTAAGAGCTTTCTGCGGATTCGAATTCTCATCACCTTTTACAAAGAAGGTTCCGATGATAGAAGCGATCAGACCACATCCTGCGATCGCAAGCGGATAAAGAACTCCGGATACAGCTCCTGCTGCTGCTCCAAGAGTCAGTGCTGATACAAGTGAACCAACATAAGATTCAAAAAGGTCAGCTCCCATACCTGCAACGTCACCTACGTTATCACCTACATTGTCAGCGATAACTGCCGGGTTACGCGGATCATCTTCCGGGATACCTGCTTCTACTTTACCAACAAGGTCTGCACCAACGTCTGCTGCTTTGGTGTAGATACCACCACCAACGCGGGCGAAAAGTGCGATTGAAGATGCACCAAGACTGAATCCTGAAAGCACATCTACGTTCTTTGTAACGATGTACACAAGGCTTACGCCAAGTGCTCCAAGACCTGCTACGCACATTCCCATAACGGCCCCGCCAGAAAAAGCAATTGATAATGCTTTATTCATTCCGCTTTCTTTTGCTGCGTTAGCAGTTCTTACGTTCGCTTTTGTAGCGACTGTCATACCACAATATCCTGCAACTGTTGAGAAAAGTGCTCCAATTACAAAGCATACTGCTGTTACCCAGCTGATACCAAATCCGATCAGTACGAAAAGTACGACTACGAAAATGACCAGAATCTTGTATTCAGCCATAAGGAAAGCTCTTGCGCCTTCCGCGATTGCTCCTGCAATCTCCTTCATGCGGTCCGTACCTGCATCCTGTTTTCCTACTTTGCCAGCAAGGTATGCTGCAAACAGTAAGGCAATAACAGCTGCAACCGGAACCAGATACATATAAGTATTCATTTCTTGTTCCTCCCTGAATTATTGTACCTTTAAAGACAATAGCACAAATGGAACAAGAATGCAAAACAATTTTTTAAATTATCGATAAGCTTTATTTATTTTATCTATAAAAAAGAAAACTATTTCAATAATTTCATATATTCTGCCTTGCGAATTCTTTTCTGCTGATACATTTCAGCATCCGCTTTCTGCAAAATTCCCTCCAGCCGGATACTCTTTGTTCCTTCAGCTATCTCTACACAACCATAACTGAATCCAGACGGACATACACCCTCCCAATCTGTTTCAAAAAGCTGCTGTATCGCCAGCATCTTTTTTTCCGCAACTTCTTTAGAACATTTTCCAAATAATATACAAAATTCATCTCCACCGATTCTGGCAAATATATCCCCTTCACGGATATTTCCCCTGATCAGATCTGCAAAACGCTTCAAATACTGATCACCTTTCGCATGCCCAAACTGATCATTGATATATTTCAAATGATCCAGGTCACAATAGCAAAGCACCATTTTATCTGAGCGTTTCAACATCTCACCAGCCTTTACTCTGAAATAGAAACGGTTACCTATTCCTGTCAGGATGTCTGTATACGCCTGGTCTTCAAGTTCCTCTTCTCTCTTCTTTTCTTCAGTTACCTCACGGATAATGTGGACATACGCTCTCTGTCCCTGCCACAGCATCCATCCGGTTGTAATCCGATAGTCTCTCTCATGCGAATCCTTTGCTTCCCAAATACGGTCACTAGTCTCTGACACTTTCTGACATTCCTGCTCTTTTTCCATCGCCGCACACATCTCATATAGTTCCTTCTCCTGAAGTCTGTCGTACTCGGTATGATTACAATATAAGATCTCATGTGTATCTGCACTCAGCACCATTATCTTCTCTTCACTAAAACAAATCAGTTCCATCAACAATTCATTATAGCTTTCCAACATGGTTACACGTGCTTTTTCCTTTTCAGTCTCTTCTTTCAGCCGCATCTCCCGTTCCCGAAGCTGTTCAGTCATTGTATTGAATGCATCCGAAAATTCCCCAAGATAAGAGACTGTCTGCGAATAATCCCCATTTGCAACCTGCTTTGCCTGCCATGTTAAATGATTCAGATTCGCATGCAAATTTTTCAGATTCTCACAAAGGAAATTATCTCTTCCGGGATAAAAACCGGATAAAATCCCCTTTGAAAGTGCTGCCGAATACTCCTTCATTTCCCTGACTGCCTTATCCAGATACCGAAATCCCTTCCCCAGCTTCTGAAACTGTGGTTCCAACTGACTGATGTCTAATTTTTCAGGTGAAGGATCGTACAGGATACTACGCAGGTATTCAAATAAAAGTTCACAATTCTTGTCTTCCATCGCATTTCTCTGCCTTTTATTTTCCTTCTGAATCTACACGAAATCTGCACACTCTGTCTCCGGTTGCCCAACAGTCTACTTCAACAGCTGTAAACAACGTGCCCGTATACTCTGTCAGTATCCCCGAAATAAACCCTTCATCGTAATTACACACAGTCTCGCCCAGCACCGGAAGCCCGGAGCAGTCTGCATCTTCCGACACTGTAAGTATAATTCTTCCTCTTTCCAGATCCAGTTCTTCAATTCGCATTACACCAATCTTCATCTCTTGCAGTTTCTGCTGCAGCTGCGCTACAAATGCATTAAATTCAAGGCCTGTATCCAGAATTTTTCTCGCAAAAAAAGTTCCTGCTTTAAATCCTGCCTTTCGAAATAGTTCAATCTGAACATCTTTTCCATAAGTTTCTGACAGAATTTCTTTCAAAGAATACTCCAACATACGATATACAAATACCGGAACATCTTCACCTAAATTTCCTCGTCCCGAACAATTATATCCCAGATAATCCTCTAAAGTAATCTTTGGCCGATTCGCCAGGAAAATGTTTTCTTCTTCCATTCTGCCTCCCCCTCTCTGTTGCGTTTTCACCAACTCATACTGCGTTTAGTATACCATTATGCCTTGTTACATTCAAGGAAATCCCGGCAGGCTTTTCATTCCTTGTAACATTCCTTTTTTCTCTGATCCATGATACACTGGATTCATCATAAAACAAACGAATTCAGTGATAAGGAGATTATAAAATATGAAAGTTGTAGTTGCAATTGATTCATTTAAAGGAAGTCTCACTTCGATCGAAGCCGGAATGGCTGCAAAGGAAGGAATCTTAAAAGCACACCCGGATGCAGATGTAATCGTAAAACCACTTGCAGACGGAGGCGAAGGCACCACAGATGCCTTGATTGCAGGACTTGGTGGGGAGCGCATTGACCTTACAGTTACCGGTCCTTTTGGCACTCCGGTAAATGCACATTATGGATATCTGGCAGAGAAAAATACTGCTATCATTGAAATGGCCGCCGCTGCCGGGATTATCCTGGTAAAAGAATCTGAAAAAAATCCACTCACAGCAACCACTTACGGTGTCGGTGAAATGATCGCAGATGCAATGGAACGCGGCATTCGTAATTTCATTATCGGAATTGGCGGAAGTGCCACCAACGACGGTGGTATCGGGATGCTAAAAGCACTGGGATATCAATTTTCTGATGAAAACGGACAGGATGCCGGTGAAGGCGGACAGGCGCTTAATCGGGTAGCTTCCATTGTAACAGACAAGGCTAACCCGCTTCTCAAAGAATGCAGTTTTCGGATTGCCTGTGATGTAACCAATCCACTTTGTGGAAAGAACGGAGCAACCTATATTTATGGTCCGCAAAAGGGAGTCACACCGGAAATGGCTGAAGGACTGGATCAGGCAATGAATCATTATGCTTCTGTTACTTCTAAGTTTCTTCATAATGATTATGCATCCGCAGAAGGTGCAGGTGCTGCCGGTGGTCTTGGATTTGCTTTTCTAAGCTATTTAAATGCTACACTGACTCCGGGAATCGATCTGATCCTTAACGCGGTTGAACTGGAAAAAGAATTAAAAGATGCGGATATCACTGTTACCGGCGAGGGGCGTCTTGATCACCAGACCGCCATGGGAAAAGCCCCTGTCGGTGTAGCAAAACTTGCCAAAAAATACGGTTCCAAAGTCGTTGCTTTTGCCGGAAGCGTCACTCCGGAAGCAACTGTCTGCAACGTGGTCGGAATCGATGCATTTTTCCCGATCGTCCGTGGAATCACAACACTTGCCGAAGCAATGGATCCGAGAAATGCAAAAGCAAATATGTCGGCAACTGTGGAACAGGTATTCCGTCTGTTATAAATTTAGTATTATCAACAAATTTCTTCACAAGAATACGGTGCAATACAAGCCGAATCACATTTATCTGAAATGTGGTCTGAATCCTCGTGCTTTCAAAGATGCGGTACTTCTGTACCTTGCCTTGCGGTTATAATATATTTTTTGCCTCGTCCATTCTCCGGAAAAATTCGCTGTAAAATTCTTCCGTCTGATACGGAGTAAGGTAAAATCTCTTCAATACATCCATGCTGACCGCCTTCGCACTCTCCGGATGTGCTGCAATGTATTCCTGTAACTGAATCAGTAATCCATGCCATCCGGTAATATACGCTTCGTAATTCTTCAGGTTCGGCGTATCCAGCCATTTTTTGACCTTTACTTTCGTCCGGTTCTCTTTCTGACATTCATGTACCTGAAGAAAATAGCGGAAACCATTTTCTTCATAATATCTTCCAAGCGGGAAAAGCCGGCAGATTCCCGGACGAAACGGATGAATACTGCATCTTCCTTCTCTGGTCAGAAAACCGCATCCCTCTTCTTCTCCTGTCATCTTCAGATTCGGCAGGATGATTCCGTCCACTACATTCAGCTCAATCTTTCCTGCAAGCAGAGTTTCAAAAGCCGCTCCTGTTCCCCTGCTGATCCGGACAATATCCAGCGGATCCAGCACGATCGAGCTTCCCATCCCCGTACAACAGGCGTGGCAGCCCTCACAATCGCCACAGTCCGCTTTTACCAGATCATTGCCGGTATATAATTTTCCATCTGAAATTTCTTCCATTGTCACCTGTCTTTTCATATCAATCTCCTTTCCTATACTCCTTCCAGTGTAAATGGTGGAATAAAGCTCTCCTTTGCCGTATCCCCTTCCTGTACAAATGCCTGTGTCACACCAAGCGAGATCGCATAATCCACCAGTTTCTCATAAGCATACTCCGGCACCTTCCGGTTCAGTTCCGGATATTTTTCTGAATCCAGACTCGCAAGCGGCGTGTACTGGCTCATCAGACTCATATAAATCCGGTTTCCATAAGTCTCATATAAATATTTTACCACTCTCTTACCATCCGCAAGGCATCCCGGTAAAAGCAGATGCCGCACGATCACGCCACGCTTCATCATCCCACGCTCATCAAATGCCGGCTTCCCTGCCTGTCTTACCATCTCAGCAAGAGCCGCCTTCGCAACCTCCGGATAATCCTCCGCCATCGAATATTTTTTCGCATGATCTATATTTAAATATTTGAAATCCGGCAGGTAAATATCCACCAGACCATCCAGCATTTTCAAAGTTTCCACTCTCTCGTAACCGCCCGTATTATATACAACCGGCAAATACATCCCCTGATCCTTCGCACTCTGAAGCGCCCGGATGATCTGCGGCACAAAATGCGTCGGCGTCACAAGATTGATATTATTTGCACCTTTCCCCTGAAGTTCCAGAAGAATCTCCGCCAGCCGCTCCTCCGTGATCACCTTGCCAACCTTACTTCCCGCAATCTCATGGTTCTGACAGAACACACATCTTAAAGTACATCCTGTAAAAAAGACCGTCCCCGATCCTTTCTCCCCTGAAATACAAGGCTCCTCCCACATATGAAGCGCCGCTCTCGCCGCCCGGATCTCACTCGTCTCACCGCAAAACCCAATCTTCCCATTCTCCCTGTCCGCCATACACATCCGCGGACATAATGTACAGCCACTCATACTATCGCTTAACCTCTCATCTATCCCTGACTTATTCCTATCAGTATACCGCACTTTTTGAAAAATAGCCACCTAAGTTTTCCTCTGCCAGAGATTGAAAATTCTTTCCCCATCTGCTACAATAAAGTGCAGACAGGCATTTTGCCTCAAGTTTGGAGGAATATACAATGAGTAAAATTGATGAAGTAAGAAGCGCTATGGTCGCAGCCATGAAAGCAAAAGATAAGGACACAAAAGAGACATTATCCGCTCTTCTTGCAGCCCTTAAGAACAAAGCCATCGACAAACGTGCCGATCTTACCGAAGAAGAAGAAGTTCAGGTTATCTTAAAAGAGATCAAACAGACAAAAGAAACTCTGGAGATGACTCCTGCTGATCGTACAGACATCATTGAAGAATGTGAGAAACGTATCGCTGTTCTTGAACAGTATGCTCCGAAGATGATGGACGAAGCTGAGATCAAAGAAGTAATCGCAGGTGTCCTTTCCGGTCTTGGAATTGATGCTCCGACACCAAAGGATAAAGGACGTATCATGAAAGAACTGATGCCGAAAGTAAAAGGAAAAGCTGACGGAAAGCTTGTGAATGATATTCTCACAGGACTGATGGCTTAATAGCAGATATTATGAATGCAGGGTTCCGGACTGGTTCCCTGCATTTATATATAGTCGAATATACTCTGTATTGCGTCTGTCACGTTAATCACATCTGCTATTTTTACACGATCTATTTTTTTATATCCCCTGACTCTCAAATCTAACATTTTCATCTGCTCACATAGGATATAACCTTTTTGATCTTCCGTCTCAACATAAATATGAAGTGGGCTTTGTTCACTTTCGCTTGCCATTGGACACCCAATTATTTCTCCCGACTGATTAAAAAAATTTTTACTCGCCACAAATACAGGAGCTTTAATTTTTTCTATCTTTAAAATATCCCCTTGCTGTATCACTACCTTTTACCATACCTCTCTTCCTTTAGGTTTATCCCAGTCATACTCTCCATCAAGGTTTAATTTACCTCCAAATTTTTCAGCTCTTTCTTCCAGTGTCTGATGTCTGAATGTCTTAACAAGCATAATCATACCATCTGATACTTTCACTTCCAGCATATCATTTATTTCTACATTCGCTGCCTGTAAAATATCTTTTGAAAGCCTGATTCCCTGACTATTCCCCCATGCTTTTACCTGTGTCTTCATATAATTCACCTCCAAGAAATGTATATACTAAGTATATACATTTCTAAAAAAATAATCAAATATTTTTTCTCCCGACCACACTCTTCCTCAAAATATGTTATAATTCATAAGCATCAGTTTTTTACTGAACCACAACAATTAAAAGGGGATTTACTTAATATGAATAAAAAAGAAGTCACTGAAATCAAAAAACAGTTCACCCCATCCAACTGTGCGATCACCCGTATCTGCGGATGCTATGTAGATGGTGAAAAAGAGAAAAAAATGGAAATGAAGGATGCTTTCCTTTCTCTCCCGGAAGAGGAAATGTTCAAATATTTTGACATTTTCAGAAAATCCTTATCCGGTACGATTGGGAAAAATCTTCTGAATATGGAATTTCCTCTGGAAACCGAATCAGAAGGTGGTACACAGGAATTTCTTCTCAAATTAAGAAACAGCCGGCTTACTGACGACGCTCTTCTGGAAGAATTCTATAATCGTGTCATCGATTCCTATGATTATGCCGAAAACTATCTGATCCTGCTCGTCCATGCTGCCTACGATATTCCTGGAAAATCAACGGACGGAAGTGAAATGTTCGATGCATCCGATGAAGTCTATGATTACATCATGTGTACCTTCTGTCCGGTCAAGCTTTCCAAGCCAGGACTCAGTTATCATGCAGAAGAGAACAGCTTCCATGAGCGTATCCGTGACTGGATCGTAGAGATGCCGGATGCCGGTTTCCTCTTCCCTGCTTTTAATGACCGCAGCACCGATATTCACAATCTGCTTTATTATTCAAAAAATGCAGAGAATCTCGGAAACGGTCTGACCGATCTGCTTCTTGGATGTGTTCCGCCACTCACCGCCGGAGATCAGAAAGAAACTTTCCGTACACTGATCGAAGAAACGCTCGGTGATGACTGCGACTACGATACCGTCAAAAACATCCATGAAAATTTAAATGAAATGATCGAACAGAATTCTGAAAATCCGGAGCCACTCGCCCTCGACAAAGCAGAAGTCAAATATCTTCTTGCAAAAAGTGGTGTCGAAGAAGAAAAACTGGAAACCTTTGATGAGCAGTATGACTCCGCTGCCGGAGAGCATGGTACACTCCTTGCTTCCAATATCGCAAGCCTTAAAAAATTCGAGATCAAAACTCCGGATATCACCATTCAGGTAAACCCGGAATGTGCTGATCTTGTAGAAACACGTATTATCGATGGTCAGAAATGCCTGGTCATTGTCGTTGACGACCGCGTTGAGATCAACGGAATTAGTGCAAAAACCGCAGTATCCAACGGACTTCCAAAGTCTTCCATCCCTGATGCATCTGATGAATCCGAAAGAGATACATCTGAAAATGAAATGAATGTTCCATTCTAAATAACTTACATATTATTACGAAAGACATTTTTATTGAATGTCTTTCGTAATATTTTCTTATTTCTTTTCAGCTTTACAATGTATACGAAAAATGCAGATAATCCTATCGACTACCTGCATTTTCCTATACGCAATTTTCTATTTTCACTTACACCGTTTCCCGGCTCTTTTTCACCTTTCTCTTAGATCACAGTTCCTCCACCGGTCGCCACAACTCCAATTCTCAGAATTGCCTTCACAAAACTCCACATTCCATTGATTACTGCAGAATTCAGCAGACTGATCGGCACATCCAGAATTCCTGTTCCAAGTAACAGAAGCAGGATCCACATACTATACGGCCGGATCTTCCAGTAAAACTCTGCTACCCTCGGAAAGATCTCAGCAAGAATATTCGATCCGTCAAGGGGCGGAATCGGAATCAGATTGAATACACCAAGTCCAATATTCAGCACTGCTCCATAATAAGTAAGCACATAAAGATAATTCAGAATTAACCCACTCGATCCGTACTTATACAAAAGCCCGTGCAGAATCATACAGACAAACGCAAGCAGGAAATTCATGACTACTCCCGCTGCTGCCACGAGAATCGTATCTCTTTTTTTATTCTTATAATTCCTGGTGTTGATCCTTACCGGCTTCGCCCATCCCACATGAAATACAAGCAGACAAAGGGTTCCCCACACATCCAGATGCTTAAATGGATTCAGTGTCAGTCTTCCGTCATATTTTGGTGTCATATCCCCAAGTTTATATGACACATATCCATGTGCAAATTCATGCAGCGAAACTGCAAGCAATGTAGCAGGCGCAACGTAGATCAGAGTCTGGAAAAACTGATACATTGCCCTGGCAAGTCCTATATTCTGAAACAGCATAACATCCTCCAAATTTTCTTAATAACGTCCATTATAATCCCATGCGAAATTGGATTCAAGAAAAATTATGTAAATTTTTTCTAAAGATTATACAGAAAAAGTCATTATCCCATCCATAGATAATGACTTTTTTATACCATTTATTTTGCTTTTTTATTCTGTCTGTCCATGTAGATCTTTCTCCCCATAAAAATCAGTGCCGACAGAGCAAACAGGATCAGTAGTCCTGTCACCAGAAGCTTCGCTCCTCCTGTCAGCATTCCTCCAACATAAGAATATACAATCGTTGCCGGAAGCTGTCCTACACCAGTTGCCACAAAAAAAGATATAAACGACATCGAAGTAAGTCCTGCTGCATAACTTACAATATCAAACGAAACAAACGGAAGCAAACGACAGATCAGAACTGTATTCTTTCCATATTTTTCAAAAAATGTATCTATCTGCTGCATTCCAGCTTTACTCGTAAGCTTTTCTGCCACATCACGTCCAAGTATTCTTGCAATGAAAAAGCATACCGCTGCTCCTGCCACCGCACTGCTCCATGACAGAATAGCTCCCTGCCACCATCCAAAAAGATTCGCATTTGCAAATGTAATCAGAAATGCCGGAAGTGGCGCTGCAATCGACTGAAAAATCATAAGCAAAAATGAAATCAATGCCGCATATGCCCCATAAGATGCTACAAAGTCTCTGACCACTGTAAAGTCTCCACTAGCAAACATCTTAAATACCTGATTCATCACATGTTTTACGGACGGAAATACATAATAACTTCCGATTGACACAATAATCAAAATGATCACTACTATTTTCCCCACCCAATTATTTTTCTTTTTTTCCATACTTTTTACTCCTTATTCCTTATTTTCTTCCAGATCATCTTTCAGGTAACGCTTTTTCAGGATCGTCCCGATTATCGTGACTACAACTGCCAGCACTACTGCTGTTCCAATATAAAACAACCTATTCTCCTTATCCGCAAGGCCTGCTGTACCAACCGTATACATCGCTGTACCAGGTAGCATAAATATCAACGAACCAATTGCATACGTACTAAAACGGATATCTGTAATACCATACGCAAAATTCTGCAGATTAAATGGAAATATCGGAACCAGACGTGTAATCATAAGAACAAATAATTCATTACAGCCAGTATCGTCAAACAACCATTTTTTCAAGATACGGTTCTTTGCAACCACTGGTCCAATACTGTCTTTCAAGAAAAAACGTCCTGCAATAAATGCAAGAACCGCCCCGATCGTTGTTGACAGAGAACAACAAATCGTACCGATTACTGGTCCAAAGAGAAGTCCTGCCAGTATCGCAAACGTCACTCCCGGAAGCGCAAGCACCACACACCCAACAACTGTCAATACCATATACAATAGAATTGCCAGAGGAAGATTATTCTGCACTATCCGCTTCATAAATTCAAGATTTTCTGAAGTACTTATGTAAGAAGACCAGCCAAAAATATGATTCAGGATCACAATCAAAAGGATGATTCCCCCAAACATCCATAGCTTCTTGTTTTTCATCTCTTTTTCCTTTTCCCCTTTTTGAATTTTGCTATCTAATGTTATCACATTTTCCCTTCTATCACAAATACATTTATACTATAATTGTATATTCTTATCGTGTTTTTCTATAACAAAAAGCAGCCCTTGACGGACTGCCCTTTACGCTTTCTGAATAACTCAGATTATTTACCTTCTTTTTCGTATTCTGTAATTCTTGCTACCTTCGGCATAGAACGGGATTCCGGATCGAAAGTTACGCTTAAGTACTCTTTTACGAGGCATTTTGCGAGCTCAATTCCTGTAACCTGTGCGCCAAGTGTGATAATGTTGGCATTGTTACTGAGCTGTGCCCTCTGAGCCTGATATACATTGTTAACCAGTGCTGCATAAGCTCCCGGAACTTTGTTGGCAGCAATGCTTACCCCGATACCTGTTCCGCAGATCAGGATTCCTCTGTCACATTCTCCTGCTGCAACACTTGTTGCAAGACGAATTGCAGTGTTTGCATAAATCGGATCATCACTTCCGAAATCAACAACTTCATGTCCCATTTCTTCTACAAACGGGGTGAGAATTTTTTTGTACTCTGTTGCGTTAGGATCACAACCAATTGCAATTTTCATTTTCTTGTCCTCCATTTTGGTATAATAATGTATTTCGATACTGGTATTATTATACAAAATTTTCTTTTATTATGGAACCCCTTTTTTTCATTTTTTTCTTTTATTTTCGATTATTCTTGTGTTTTATTTTCGTTTTCTTTCGTTTTTGCCGGTTTTCTGTTTATCTGCAACTGCAGGTTCACCCCAAACGGATTGACTGCAACGCCATATGCTTCCGGTGAAAGGATTTCCGGAATCTTACTTCCTTCTACAACAGCGGTTTTCAATGTCACACCCTTGTTCAGGTTCTGGAATTTCTTAACTTCCTGCACATCCGTAAAGATTGGCTGATATACTTTTCCATCCTTCTGTTTCAGAATCGGAATTCCTTTGTCCTCCTGGACAGTCACAATATAACGCCCCTCCTGATAATGGGCAAGCATTTCTTCGTTCAGCTCTTTTAACTCATCCGTCATCTCCGGTTTATTCGGCTTTCTCATCTGTTGCATAAAATACGCTGCAGTCAGCACCAGTTCCGGATTCTCTACACGTATTTTTCCTTCCGGAAGTTCTTCATCCTTCGGTCTCGTGATCAATTCGTCAAGCTGCACAGCAATCTGTCCGTCCAGTCCTTTGTCCACCAGAATACAGTTGACTCCCATCGGAAACAGCCCGGTAAAAAATGACAGGCGGGAATTTTCATCCACCTTGACAAGCTGCATTGGATTTCCTTCCTTCTGAAGCTTCATAGCCTCTTCTTTCGCTTCCCCTTCTGTGTAGTAAAGAAGGATCTCATCATCAAATGTCTCCGGGTCGCAGACCACATATGGCATTCTTGTACAGGATGACATCAATACATAAATTGCCTCTGCAGTACGCAGTTTATTTAAAGTTTCGATTTTCTGATTTGTATTACTCATTCTAGTATATCCCTTTCCTCTTTCTCCATATAACAAGAATTATACCCGTCTGTCCGAAAGAAGTCAATTTATACTCCCTTATTCCGCTTGATTATCTTCGTATTTTCCTATATCATATGTGTTTAGGGGCTTTTTTTACAGTGTTTTTACTCTTTTATCAGAACAGAAAGGAATGAGAAAATGAATCAGGAAAATACATCTGCACCTGCAGAAAATAAAATGGGTACCATGCCCATCGGAAAACTATTATTTAATATGTCTCTGCCTATGATGATTTCTATGCTGGTACAGGCTTTGTACAACATTGTAGACAGTATTTTTGTCGCCAAATTATCGGAAAATGCACTGACCGCCGTTTCACTTGCCTTTCCACTCCAGACACTGCTTATTGCAGTTGGAACCGGAACCGGTGTCGGCATGAATGCACTCCTTTCCAAATCACTTGGAGAGAAAAATTTTAAAAAAGCAAATGCAACTGCAAGCAACGCTGCCGTTTTATATTTTTTCAGCTATCTCGTATTTTTCATTCTTGGCTTTACGATCGTCCGTCCTTTTTACGCAAGTCAGATCGGAAATGCTGACCAGGAGATCATGGAACTCGGAATCGAGTACTTAAGTACCGTCATGATTTTCTCTTTCGGGCTGCTTGCACAGGTCTTCTTTGAACGTCTGCTTACTTCAACCGGAAGAACCATCTTCAGTATGACTTCCCAGCTGACAGGGGCGATCACCAACATCATTCTTGATCCAATCCTGATCTTCGGACTTCTCGGAGCTCCGAAAATGGGTGTGACCGGAGCTGCTGTTGCAACCGTGATCGGACAATGCGTTGCCGCACTTGTCGCCGGATTTTGTAACCACCGGTACAATCATGATGTGAAACTGAAGTTTCATGGATTCAGACTTGATTTCCATATTATCGGCACCATTTATGCAGTTGGAATTCCAACGATTATTATGCAGTCCATCGGATCGGTTATGACTTACTGCATGAACCGCATCCTGATCGAGTTTTCATCAACCGCAACTGCTGTATTCGGCGTTTACTTTAAGCTACAGAGTTTCTTCTTCATGCCGGTATTCGGTCTCAACAATGGGATTACCCCGATCATTGCCTACAATTATGGTGCCGGTCAGAGAAAACGTATGCTCAAGACGATCAAGCTCAGTATGCTGGTCGCCTTCTGCCTTACCTTTATCGGTTTTCTCTGCTTTGAAGGAATCCCACAGATACTTTTGAGTCTGTTCAATGCATCGGACGAGATGCTCACCATCGGAGTTCCTGCCCTGCGGATCATCGGAATCCACTATCTGATCGCATGGTTCTGTATTGTATCAGGAACCGTATTCCAGGCTCTTGGAAAAGCATTTTTCAGTATGATCGTCTCCATTATGCGTCAGTTATTTGTACTGATCCCTGCCGCGTATATCCTTGCAAAGCTTGGCGGTCTTCATGTAGTGTGGTGGTCCTTCCCGATTGCGGAGGTTATTTCACTTATGGTATCCTCCTTCTTCCTGGTACGGATCAACCGGACGATCATTTCCAGGATTCCTGAGGGAAAGCTTTAGTAGAACTGTGCTCGGATAGTTCCTCTGATAGCGAAAAAGAAGATTTTCACGTATCGATTCAGATCCGTGAAAATCTTCTTTTTATTTTAACTTTATCTTACATAAATCCCTGTATGGATTCGTCCTCGCAAGTCCAATCTCAACCGCTTCACCTGTAAACGGTGCAAACTGGTTCTGCATCACAGAAAATGCCTCCTGCATTTCCGCCTGGTTCAGTCTTTTTCCCAGTGTTGTATGCGGGAACCAGGAAAATGGCTGGTATCTGCTCTGAACCCGGACACCCTCCAGGTTTCTGATCTTTGAGAAAACAGACTCTGACAGCTTCTGCAGATATGCATTTAAAACCGGTGACAGATAAATTGTATGTGGCAGAAACATCCCTAACGAGCACCAGAAAATCTGTCCTTTTTCAAATTCCTGTTCCATTGCCATAAAGCCGGCGATTGCTTTCTCTTCTTCTGCCATATCAAATGCCGACAAAGTAATATGCGGCGGAACCTGTCCGTCAATCATCGCCGCATTGCCTGTCTTTCGTGCAATCTGTTCCATATACAACTGGATTTTCCGGTTCGTTCTTTCGTCAAAATAAAGCGATATGAGGTACATGCTATCCTTTCAGTCCCGCTGACTGCCGGATCATATCTTCCACTACGATATCGTAAATCTCGCCAATACTGTTACAATATTCCAGAATCTTCCATGGCTCGTTTGTATGGAAATGAATTTTGATCAGGTCTTCATCTCCTACCGCGATCAGGCAGTTTCCCTCAAAATGTTCGGATATATATTCTGCAATCTCATCTTCATCCAGATCTTCATCTCTTCTGTCGATCAGAAGCTGCGTATCATAACGGTATGCAAACTGATCCTCTTCTACGTCTATACTGTGTACATTTTCCATCTGTTTGTTCCTCCTTACTCAAAGTTCAAGAACAGTATAGCATATTTTTATTTGTTATCAAATGTAATATTTCTGACCATATTCCGGTTGATCAGCTGGATTCCCTTTTTCCCTGCATCCACTTTGATCCACTGGGAATCAGCTTCCATAAGTGTTCCTTTGATCGCACCTACTTCGTTAAAAAGACTTATTGTACAGTTTTTTCCCATATACTGATCTAACATTGAACCTTCCATATCTTTGATTTCCTTTCCGTCTGCTAAAATTGTGATTACGCTCTGTGTCTGCTGCATCGCCTGCATCATTGTTACCATATTCAGGTTGTTAATCGCAACCATCGTTGCAATGTCCATACCGATCCACCTCCTGCTTTTTGAATCTTAATATACCGGTGAAATCTTTTTCTTTATTCTACTTCATATTTGAGGATCCGTAAAGGGATTGCTGGAAGTTCGTTCGATTGATGGGCATACGCCTTGAATGGTTTATTTTTATCGCAAATTTACGGTAGTGCACAATCTCACGAACAAGTTCGTTCGATTGACGGGCATACGCCCTATGCATAAAAGAAAGAGAGGGCAAATTCCTGCAAGCAGGATTTGTCCTCTCTTTCTTCCATGCGCACTGCCTATTTTTGCACAATGTTTATGATTTTCTTCGGAACGTAAATTTCTTTTACGATATTTCCTGTAAGTTTATCTGCGATTGCTTCTTTTCCGGCAGCGATTGCTTCTTCTTTTGTAGCCTCTGCGGAAATCTTGATGACTGCTCTTGTTTTTCCATTGATCTGTACCGGAATTTCGATTTCATCATCTTTCATGGCTTCTGCATCGTATTTTGGCCATCCGGCACGGAATACGCTTTCTTTGTTGCCAAGTTCTTCCCAGATTTCTTCTGCCATATGTGGTGCAAATGGTGCAAGCAATACTGCAAGGGTATCCAGAGTATCTCTGTCTACTCCGCCTTCTTTCTTGGCGATTGCAACCAGTGTGTTGGTGTGCTCCATGAATGCAGAGATTACTGTATTCAGGCTGAAGCTTTCCAGACGGGTTGTGATATCATAAACCAGTTTGTGACGTACTTTGATCATCTCTTTGGTTGGCTTGATATCTTTGTCCTTGCTGTCCATAAGCAGGTTCCAGAGTTTTTTAAGGAAACGGTATACACCGTCGATTCCTCTGTCATCCCACTCTGCATCCAGTTCCGGTGGTCCTACGAAGAGTTCATACATTCTTAAGGAATCGCATCCGTAATCTCTTACAAGATCATCCGGAGATACGACATTTCCTTTTGATTTACTCATCTTGATACCGTTCTTTCCGGTGATCATTCCCTGGTTGAACAGTTTGATAAACGGCTCGTCAAAATCGATCACACCGATATCGCAAAGGAATTTGGTATAGAATCTTGAATACAGAAGGTGAAGTACTGCATGTTCCACACCACCGATATACATATCTACCGGAAGCATTGCATCTGCTTTTTCTCTGGATACAAGTTCTTCATTGTTGTGGTTATCTACATAACGCAGGAAATACCATGAAGATCCAGCCCACTGCGGCATGGTATTTGTCTCACGTTTAGCAGGTTTTCCACAAACCGGGCAGGTTGTGTTTACCCATTCATCGATTCCTGCAAGTGGAGATTCTCCTGTTCCCGTCGGTTCATAAGATTCTACATCCGGCAGTCTCAGTGGAAGCTGATCCTCCGGTACCGGTACAGCGCCACAGTCCGGACAATGTACGATCGGAATTGGTTCTCCCCAGTATCTCTGACGGGAGAATACCCAGTCACGCAGCTTGTAATTTACAGTTGCACGTCCGATTCCTCTTTCTTCGATGATGTGTGGAGCTTCTTTCTTAAGAACAGAGCTTTCCATACCATTCCACTCTCCGGAATTGATCATCGTTCCGGATGCTTCTGTGTAAGCTTCTGTCATATTTTCGATTTCTTTACCGTCTTTTGCAATAACCTGAATGATCGGGATGTTGAACTTGGTAGCAAATTCAAAGTCACGGTCATCATGAGCCGGTACGCACATGATGGCTCCTGTACCGTAATCAGCCAGTACATAATCAGAAAGCCAGATCGGTACTTTTGCTCCATTCAGAGGGTTGATTGCATATGTTCCTGTAAATACACCTGTTTTTTCTTTGTCCTGCAGACGGTCTACGTTAGACTTCATAGAAGAATCGAAAATGTATTTTTCTACTTCTTCTTTGTGTTCCGGTGTTGCAAGCTCTGCTGCAAGCTTATGTTCCGGTGCAAGTACCATGAAAGTTGCTCCGTGAAGGGTATCCGGTCTTGTTGTGTATACAGTGATCTTATCTTCTCTTCCTTCAACCGGGAAGTCTACTTCTGCACCGTAAGATTTACCGATCCAGTCTGTCTGCATCTTTTTAACTTTTTCCGGCCAGTCAAGCTTATCCAGGTCATTTAACAGACGGTCTGCATATTTTGTGATACGCAGCATCCACTGACGAAGATTCTTCTTTGTAACTTCAGCGCCGCAACGTTCGCATTTTCCGCCTACAACCTCTTCATTTGCAAGACCTGTCTTACAAGACGGACACCAGTTGATCGGGAATTCTTTTTCGTATGCAAGTCCTTCTTTGAACATCTTTACAAAGATCCACTGTGTCCATTTGTAGAAATCAGGATCTGTTGTATTGACTTCCATATCCCAGTCATAAAGCGCTGAGATCTCATTGATCTGACGTTTGATATTTGCGATGTTTGCTGCTGTCGATTTTGCAGGATGGGTTCCCATCTTGATCGCATAGTTTTCAGCCGGAAGACCGAATGCATCCCATCCCATCGGATGAATGATATAATATCCCTGAAGCAGTTTGTAACGGCTCCATACATCGGAGATAACATAGCCTCTCCAGTGTCCTACATGAAGGCCATTTCCTGACGGATACGGGAACATGTCCAGACAATAATATTTCTTTTTCGGGTTGCCGTTTTCATCCACCTTCGGATTGACCGGATTCTCAGCCCATTTTTCTTTCCATTTCTTTTCGATTGCCTTATGATTGTAAGGTACTGCCATTTTTCTTTCCTCCTGGTATTGTTTCAGTATGAAAAAAAGTGTCTTAACCTTTTATTTAGCAGGAAATTCCATCAGGATTTCCTGTTAAATAAAAATCTTTCGCCTCTTTTGATAAATTCAAAGAGACGAAAGATTAAATTCCGTGGTACCACTCTTCTTCGCCGCATCCCGGTAACATAACTTACGGTGCAGCGCACTTGTGATTCTATAACGGGAATTCCCGCTTCTGCCTATCTGAAAACCATTCAGCAGAAGAACTCAAAGGCGAGTTCAAAGATCTGATCTGCTGCCTTGCACCGCCCGGCAGCTCTCTGTACAGACTCTAATCTTTTACTGATCCTTATCCTTGTTTTTTTCATATACTCTGTTATTATAAAAATAAATACAAGTTCCGTCAAGAGATTCTTGATTGTTTTTTACGAATTCTTGATTATTTTTACCATTTAAAATTGATTTCCGTTATCTCTCAGCCATTTTCTATATTTTTTATAGTCCGGCATCCACGTCGCCACGACCTTCCAGAATGCAGCGGAATGATTCATTTCTCTACGGTGTGCCAGCTCATGAACCACAACATAATCCAAAACTCCCGGAGGCATCAGTACCAGCTTCCAGTTGTAATTGAGATTCCCCACGCTGCTGCAGCTTCCCCATCTGGTCTTCTGCTCCCGGATGGAAATACGCCCATAGGTCACACCCATTTTCCGGGCATAGTATCCGGTTCTTGCACCTAATACTTCTCTTGCCAGATTCCGGTAATATTTCTTTTCTGCTTCCGGCATCTCTCTCTTTTCCTGCAGCTTCATTGCATTTTCCTTCTGAAACTTCACCTTCTGCCGGATCCAGTTCTCTTTTTCCAGAAGGAACCGGTCAATCCGCTTTTTCTCACAGGAATAGGGTGCACGAACCGTCACCTTCCCTTCCCGGTCAACCTCGATCCCGATACTCCTGCGGTTCGACCGGACCAGGCGATATTCTATGTCCACGACCGGATCACCTCCAGAAAGCGTTCCCCGTATTTTTCAAACTTAAATTCCCCGACACCGGATACTTCCAGCATCCCTGCCTTATCCTTCGGCTGATCGATACACATCTGCACCAGCGTCTTGTCAGAAAATACAATATACGGCGGAACCTTTTCTTCTCTCGCGATTTCAGCACGCAGGGCGCGCAGGATTTCGAAAGACTCTTCCTGCTCTTTGTTCAGAACCAGTCCCGCAGTCTTCTTCACCTTTTTCTTCGGTGCGGTCTTCGCCTCTTTCTCCGGTTCTTTTGCCATCTTCATGGAAAATGTCTCCTGCCCTGCGATCAGTGCTTCTGATTTTTCAGTCAGCTTCACAATCATATAAGAATCCGAGGTGGTCTTCAGATATCCCTCTACCAGAAGCTGGTTGAAAATCTGCCGGAGCTTCCATGAAGGCGTCTTAGAGAGTACTCCGTAAGCCGGACTGGCACTCATGCCATACTGCCGGATCTTCGCATTATTTGCTCCATGTACCGTATCCAGAATTACATTGATGCCGTAACGCTGATGACTCTCTTTTACACACATGGCAAGTATTCTTGCCTCTGTCGTCATATCCACGGTATCAAACTGTGTCTTACAGTTGGAACAGTTTCCACAGTAATTACTGCCGTATTCTCCAAAATACCGCAAAATATAATCACGCAGACATTCATTTGTAAAACAATAATAAGTCATCTTTTTCAGGCGCTCCTGATCCCGCTCCATCACGATCCGGCGCGTCAGTTCATCCAGTTCCTGATTGTCGCGGTTGTTCTCAATGAACATCTGGTTTGTGATCACATCCTGTCCACTATATAAAAGCAGACACTCCCCCGGCTCACCGTCCCGGGCGCAGCGTCCCACTTCCTGATAATAGGACTCCAGATTCTTCGGCATATTGTAATGCACGACAAAGCGGACATTGGATTTATCAATTCCCATCCCGAATGCATTCGTCGCCACCATGATCTGCTTCCGGTCATAAATGAAATCATCCTGATTATCACGCCGCTCCCGGTCTGTCAGTCCTGCATGATACCTGGTCACAGAAAACCCATCCAATTCCAGGAGTGCGCAAGTTTCCTCCACCTGCTTTCTGGTCAGGCAGTAGACGATCCCACACTGATCCGGATGCTCCTCAACAAATGCTTTGAGTGCGGCATATTTATTCTTTGGGGACTGTACCGCAAGGAACAGATTCGGTCTGTCGTAACCTGTCATTACTACTTCCGGATCCTCCAGCATCAGGATATCGATCATATCCTCTCTTACTTCTTTCGTCGCTGTTGCAGTAAATGCACTCACAACCGGCCGCTTTGGAAGATGCTCTACAAACTCTGTGATCTTTAAATAGCTTGGCCGGAAATCCTGTCCCCACTGGGAAACACAGTGCGCTTCATCGACTGCGATCATAGAAATATCCACGCTCATAGCAAAATCCATAAACTCTACAGTCTCCAGCCGCTCCGGTGCCACATAGATGATCTTATATCTTCCTTCTTTTGCAAAGGCAAGTGCCTTCCGGTACTGCCCCATAGTCAGGGAACTGTTCAGATAGGCTGCATGAACCCCTGCCTGGTTGAGGGATGCCACCTGATCCTTCATAAGAGAAATAAGGGGAGATATCACAAGTGTAATACCTCCCATCATCAGAGCCGGAATCTGAAAACAGATGGACTTTCCGGCTCCCGTTGGCAGTATGCCGAGTACATCCCGCCCGGACAGGATCGCATCGATCAGCTTCTCCTGTCCCGGCCGGAACCCGTCATAGCCAAAAAATTGCTTTAATACTTGAAATTTATCCAAGATATACTACCTCTTCTTCCGGTTTCTCTGCGGATTCCATCTCCAGCATATAAAGAACCGGCTGCTTTGGAACCATCGGACGGTACGCTTCGTACTCGAACTTGACAGTTACTTTTTTCCAGCTTCTCTGTGTGATCTGCGCTGCCCTTCCAAGATTACACGGATATCCATAGAAACGGATATCATCTGCGCAGCAGGTCATGATCTGTCTTCCCGGAATCAGCATATTTGCCGGCATTCCCTTCGGACGGAAAAGCTGTGCAAGGAAGGTGATCTTCTTGTGCTCGTAGCGCTCCGGATGCTCATATGCATCCACATACCAGGTACCAAAGTCCACATCATCAATAAAGATATGGTCTGCTTTCAGATCATATGGCAGATCCTCTTCTGTCTGCGGGATAATATTGCCATCCACGCCTTCAAAGATCAGCTGTGCCTGTGGGTTCTGGATCTTAAGGGCACGTCTGAACGCACTTCGGTCTGTATTTTCCCCACAACGGTTGATGATGATCAGCTCAGATTCTGTAAGCTGGTTCATCAGCATATTCCGCATATTCTTCAGGTACATGTCCAGGGTCTCACCGCTAACCGTTGAGTACACACCCTGGATCTCCCAGTTGCGTGGAAAATCTTCATCCAGGATCTCCTGCAGATCCCAGGTTCCATTGTACTCAATGATCACCTGGACCGGATGATAGATCTTCTCACAGTTTTCAAAGAAAGTTTTATTTAACTTTTCTCTTTCTTCTATATTGAAGAGGAACATTCCGTTCTCATCCAGATATTTTTCCGAGTACTCTTCCTCTCCCTCTTCACACTGCAAAAGCAATGTCGGACCTTCTTCGATCCATTCCTGCTTCATCAGTGTGTCCTTGATAAATGTTGTTTTTCCACTGTCCAGAAATCCTGTACAGATATATACCGGTGTTGTCATCGCCGCTTGCTCCTCCTAGATATGGAATAACTTAACCAGGTCGTCTTCTTTGAGATCTGTTCCGATCACGCATACACGTCCTGTGTAATCAGCCTGTCCCTCACGGACTTCATATTCTTCCGGAACCATATCAAACTGCTTCCAGGAACCGTCTGCCATCTGGATAATTCCTTTGGAACGAAGTACTGTTCCGTAAGCATCTGTCTCAGATAATGCTTTCAACAGGTAATCCAGTTCTTCTTCTGTATACTTGTGGGCAGTCTCCTTGCCCCAGCTTGTAAATACTTCATCTGCATGATGATGTCCTTCGTGTCCGTGGTGATGGTCATGGCATCCGCAGGTGCAGTTCCCATCATGTTCATGATGATGCTCATGCTCTTCATGGTCGTGATCATGATGGTGTTCATGGTCATGATCGTGGCATCCGCAGGTGCAGTTCTCATCATATTCATGATGATGCTCATGTTCGTCATGCTCGTGGTCGTGATGATGTTCGTGGTCATGATCATGATCATGTCCGCAGCCACATTCGTCATCATGATGATGGTGATGTTCGTGGTCGTCATGCTCATGTGCATGTTCTTCCAGGATACCTTCGATCTCAGCGCCATGCTGCAGGGCATGCAAAACGGCATCTTTTCCAAGTTCTTCCCAAGGTGTGGAAATAATGGTCGCCTCTGCATTTTTCTCACGCAGCATATGCACGCACTCTTCTACCTTTTCATCTGTCATCATCTGGGTACGGCTGATAACGATCGTAGATGCATGCTCTACCTGGTTATTGAAGAATTCTCCGAAGTTCTTGAGATAGATCTTTGCTTTCTTACCGTCAACAACTGTGATTCTTCCGTCGATCTCAATATCTGCCTCGTCTTTGACACCTTCGATTGCTTTTACAACATCAGAAAGCTTTCCAACTCCTGAAGGTTCAATGATGACACGGTCCGGTGTATAATCTGCAAGTACTTTCTGAAGTGCTTTACTGAAATCCCCCACCAGTGTACAGCAGATACATCCTGAGTTCATCTCTGTGATCTCAACACCTGCATCTTTTAAGAATCCACCATCAATACCGATCTCCCCAAATTCGTTCTCGATCAGGACCAGTCTTTCTCCCGGAAATACATCCTCGATCAGTTTCTTGATGAATGTTGTCTTTCCTGCTCCCAGGAAACCAGAAATAATATCAACTTTCGTCATTTTTCGTTCCTCTTTTCTTATTATTATAATTTCATAAATTAGCCTTTTCTAACTGCAAATTGTTTCCGAGCTATATCGTATCACATTTCTTTAAAAGATGCAAATAAATAGCTTGTTAATGCATTGTGATTAGTGTATAATAGTTTTATAAAATCCCGTACTTTTTTAGTACAAATTCATAAACAAAGGAGACTTGATAATATGGTTAATTTATTGACAGGCCCAAAAGGAAGCGGAAAAACCCAGCAAATGATCGAACGTGCTAACGAAGCTGTAAAGACATGTGAAGGAAACGTATTCTTCATCAAGAAGAGCCACAGAGATACATACAGCTTATCTTTCAACATCAGAGCGATCTGCATGGATGACTATGATGTAATCACCAATACCGATGAATATCTTGGATTTATTTACGGTATGTTAAGCGCAGACCATGATATCAAAGCAATCTTTATCGACGGTATTTTAAAACACGCCGACATCACACTTGAGAACATTCCTTCTTTCATCGAAACACTGAAAAAGATCTCCAAAGAAAATGATGTAGATTTTTATGTCAGCATCAGTGCAACGAATGAACAGCTTGGTAATGTAAATTTTGAAGATTGTACACTCCTTAACTAAGATAGACATTATCCAAAAGGAGGGATGAAGATTTTCTGTAAATCTTCATCCCTCCTTTTATGGTTTTCCAAA
The DNA here is from genome assembly GCF_054660775.1 of Allocoprococcus similis. Taxonomy (NCBI): domain Bacteria; kingdom Bacillati; phylum Bacillota; class Clostridia; order Lachnospirales; family Lachnospiraceae; genus Allocoprococcus; species Allocoprococcus similis. The sequence goes on along the minus strand of NZ_BAAHSG010000006.1, from coordinate 158,869 downwards.
TGTGACTAAGCACATTCTATGCTATTTCAAAGACAAAACCGTATTTGCCTTATCCCCTTTTGCATACTCCAGTTTTACATCATCTCCCACATTGTACTTGATGATCTCAATAAAATCGACTACCGATACATCAAAAATCTCATCTGATCCTTCCAGCATAATGTAGTAATGAGAATCTCCATCTATAACGCCCTGGGCGATTTTCGTGATCTTTCCTTCGATCGTGCCGGTATCCATCTTCACTTCTTCTTTTTCCTTAATTCCATTGGTAAGAAGCAGATTATTGTAGGATTCTTCACATGCACTTACCGTATCCCCGATCGCAACAACCTGGTACTTCTGGACATTGACCATTGCATACTTTTTCACAAGTCCTGCATCATCCTTAAGTGCCATAAAGTAAGTCGGCTCCCCGGAAATGTTAAGCAGCAGCGGGAAAGTCGCCCGATACTTCAGGTTCTGTACCTGTCCTTCTGCCGATGCCATCGCAGAATCCTCAATCGCACCTGCCACCGGATAATACTTTGTCTCCATGGTTCTCTGGTTCATCAGAACAAATCCCACATTGGACTGGTCACTGTTTACAGAAGTTACTCCCGTGTACACCCATACATCATCATCAATTGCCAGATAATTGTATCCGTTTGTTGTCTTCAGACAATCTTTCTGGCTGAGTACACTGTTAAAATACCCATGCTTTAACGTGCCATAATAATCATAAAGCTGTACCAGAAGATCTGCCGAATAGGCTCGGTCGATCCATTCCGGGACTTCATCGATCCTGTAGTCCTGCATTTCTCCGGTGATCGCATTGCAGAGCACCACATGCCCTACCGTTTCTCCTCCGAAAAGACCGATATTATACTTTTTGACCGGTGCTACCCAGTATGGAACACCATTATCATCAATTTCAAAACTAAGGTCTCCGTAAATATATGTCGGATGCGCAAAACGAAGATGACGGTAAATATTTCTTCCAAAATGCTCGCTTGTCGAATACTTCATTCCCTGCTCCAGCTTTACCATCTCCGTTGTCTGACTTGCCATATCGATACGGATATATGCAGGAAGTCCATCTTTCCGATTGGTAAACCATTTGATCAGATTCGCATATTTCAAAGGTGACACACGGACCGGACGATCCTTGTAGTTGATCTGACTGTAGATATCGTCCACCTCAAACTGGGATACCATATCTGACATGCTTCCCATCTTCCGGTCTCCTAAAAGCTGCGCAGACTCCTTATCCAGAAGCGGAATCTGGTCAAAGGAAAGCTCCTCGATATCTTTTGTGAATTCGCCCTCTTCTACCTTCAGAAGCTGCTGATATTTCTTCGCATTTACAATCGGTGAAGAAAGAATGGTTCCGGCCAGATAAATCACTACTAAAAGGATAAAAAGACGGAAACACCATTTGAAACCTTTGGATTCTTTCATCTCCTTCAGATCAATCACTCCGTATCGCAAGCCTTTTTTTCCTGCAAACACAAGACCGACCGCAAGTACCAGAACCAGCACAAAATACCACACTCCGGAAGAATGGATATTAAAAGCCGGCAGTGATACATAATACCAGATTCCTGCTGCCACTAAAAGCAGCAGAAAACTGATCGCTATATTTTTCTTTTTCATAAATTCTCCTTTTCATCGTTTTGCCTATCCAAAGCTGTCTTAGAATTTTCTACTCCAAAGTGACGGTGAGAACAGCATCAGGAACGGGAAGATCTCCAGTCGTCCGATCAGCATATCCACACAGAACACGATCTTCGAGAAGTCTGAGAACTTCGCAAAATTTTCCACAGGTCCTACCAGATTCAGTCCCGGTCCTACATTATTAATTGTAGTAAGCACTCCGGTAAATGAAGTAGTAAAATCAAAGTTATTGATCGAGATCAGAAGCACGGATACGATCAGGATTAGTATATACGCAATAAAGTACACATATACCCCCCGCATCGTCTCTTCTTTCACTTTTTTCCCATTTACTTTTACGATATTGACTGCTTTCGGATGGATCATAGTTTTCAGCTCCCGCCGGATGCTTTTTGCCAGGATCAGAAGTCTTGATACTTTGATACCACCGCCTGTTGAACCGGCAGAAGCACCGATTACCATCACAAGAAGCAGAACACATTTGGAAAGTTCCGGCCACTTGTTGAAATCTGCCGTCACAAATCCAGTTGTCGTGATCACGGATGCCACCTGGAACACTGCATAGCGGAATGCCTTTAAAAGGGAATGATAACCTCCGGCGATATTGCAGGTGATCACAACGGTTGCTCCTGCAATGATTCCCAGGTAAGCCCGCAGCTCCTCATTCTTAAATACACTCTTAAAATCTTTCAGAAGCAGAAAGAAATACAGGTTAAAATTGATACCAAACAGGATCATAAATACGGTGATCACACCATCAATATAGGCACTGTTGAAGTGTGCCACACTTGCATTGTAGCTGGAAAATCCTCCGGTACCGGCAGTACTGAATGCATGTGTCACTGCATCAAACAGGTTCATCCCTCCTGCCAGAAGAAAAACTACCTCAATTGCAGTCAGTGCAAAATACATTCCATACAGGATCCTTGCGGTTCCTCTTGCCTTTGGAACCAGTTTATCCGCCTCTGGTCCCGGAACTTCCGCACGCATCAGATGCATGGAATTCTTCTCATCCAGAGAGGTAAGTACCATAACAAATACCAGCACTCCCATTCCACCAACCCAGTGTGTCAGGGAACGCCAGAAAAGAATTCCTTTCGGAAGTCCTTCAATCTCAGTCAGGATCGTAGAACCTGTCGTCGTAAATCCAGATACTGTTTCAAACAAAGCATCCACATAGCTTGGAATACTTTTACTGAGTACAAATGGAAGTGCACCTGCAAGTGACCAGAAAATCCAGGCCGTTGCAACAATGATCAGGCCATCTTTGGCATAAATCGTCATGTTCTCCGGGCATTTTCTGCCAAACAGCAGATAAATTGCCGTCAGGATTGCAGCTGTAATCAGAAAATAAACCGATGTATGCTCGCCATAAATAATGCCAACCATCATTGGAAGCAGCATCAGCAGTCCCTCTGCTCCCATCATCTTGCTGATGATATAGCGTATCATTTTCACATTCATTTCTTTTCACCCCTATTGCTCAGCCAGAATATCTGTGATATCCTGAACCTTCTTCTGGGTTGTAACGATTACAACACTGTCGCCCACCTGAATGGATTCATCCCCGTCCGGAATAATGATCTGCCGTTTTCTTCCGATACATGCGATCAGATTGTTCGGCTTCAGTTCCAGATCCTTAAACGGGATATCTGTATATTCTGTTTTTTCTTTGATAATAAATTCCAGTGCTTCTACTCTTCCGCCAACCAGCTGATACATAGATTCAACATTGACATTCTTGAGAGAATTCTGGCGAGCACGCACATAACTCATGATCGCATCTGCTGTTGCAGTCTTTGCCGATACGATCAGATCGATTCCAAGTTCCTCGACAAGCTGGGCACGTCCGTCTTCGTTGACCTTTGCCACGATTTTGTCCACACCTTTTGTCTTTGCAAAAAGTGCAAGGATAATATTCTCCTCATCCATACCGGTCAGGCTGACCAGGGCATCTGCCTGTTCAATTCCTTCTTCGATCAGAAGATCATGGTCTGCAGCATTCCCACAAATGATCGTCGCTTTCGGAAGCTGATCGCAGAGATCTTCGCATTTCTTCCAGTCCTGCTCAATGATCTTCACCTGCATACCAAGTCCTAAAAGTTGTTTTGCCAGATAATATCCGACTTTTCCACCACCACAGATCAGAATATTCTTCGGCTCTTTCCGCTTTCCGATCAGATGGAAAAATTCTTCAATATATTTGTGGGATGCAACAATATGAAGCCGGTCTCCATCATGGATGACAAAATCACCATTCGGGATGATCACTTCCGATCCACGTCTTACAGCACATACCAGAACTTTGATCTGGAACTTGCGGTAAAGCTCGGCAAGCGATACTCCGCCCAGATGGCTTCTTTCTTTGACAATGAATTCTACCATCTCGACTTTTCCCTTCATAAAAGTCTCTACCTTCGCAGTATCCGGAAGAAGGATCGATCTGGAAATCTCAAATGCTGCCGCAAGTTCAGGGTTGACAGCCATACTCAGTCTTAAATCCTCTTTCAAAAGATCGATCTGCTGATAATAGATCGGATTCCTTACACGGGCGATCGTGTGCTTTGCCCCAAGTCTCTTTGCGAGCAGGCAGCTCAGCATATTCAGTTCGTCTGTCGATGCACATGCCACAACAAGATCAGCGCCCGGCACTCCTGCTTCTTTCTGCACTTTCGCATCTGCGCCATCTCCGGTAATGCAGAGAATGTCAAGCTGATTCAGTGCTTCTTTTAATTTTCCCTCATTCTGGTCGATCAAAACCACATCGTAATTTTCTTCGGATAACTGTATGGTCAGTTTATGACCAACCTTCCCGTCCCCAATAATTACAATTTTCATTTTTCTTTTCCTCTACTTTTTCTCTTAATACTAAACTTTTAATACTAAAATTGTATAAAATACCAATGGGACAGCCGAAGCTGTCACCATCATAATATGTATACCACTTTTAGTACGAAAGTACAATAGAAAAAACCGGGATTTTCTCCCGGCTTTTCCTTATTCTTATTCTTCGGCTGCACGCTTTTCAATTTCTTTTTCCTGTACATCTGCCGGAGCCTGTTCATAACGGGCAAATTCATATGAATAACTTCCTCGTCCGCCTGTCATAGAACGAAGTGTTGTGCAATATCCAAACATGCCTGTCATCGGTACATCCGCTTCAATTACCTGATATCCGCTTGACTGTGGATTCATTCCAAGAACACGCCCACGTCTCTTGTTCAGATCTCCCATAACGTCTCCGGTATAATCATCCGGAACAGTTACTTTCACAGATGCGATCGGTTCAAGAAGAACCGGTCCTGCTTCCATAAATCCTTTCTTAAATGCCTGGATCGTCGCAGTCTTAAATGCCATTTCAGAAGAATCTACCGGATGGTAAGATCCATCATACAGGGTTGCTTTCACACCAACTACCGGATATCCGGCAAGAGGTCCTTTTAATACAGATTCCTGCAATCCTTTTTCAACCGCCGGGAAGTAGTTCTTCGGAACAGCACCTCCGACTACTTCTTCCTGGAATACATACGGTGTATCCAGATCTCCGGATGGTTCAAAACGCATCTTAACATGTCCATACTGTCCATGTCCTCCGGACTGTTTCTTATACTTGGTATCTACATCTGAGTTCTTGCGGATCGTCTCACGGAACGCAACTTTTGGTGTCTCCAGTCTGATTCCGACTTTGTAACGCTCTGCCAGCTTGCTTGCTGTCACTTCCAGATGCTGGTCGCCCATTCCATAAATCAGTGACTGGCGATTCTCACTGTCATTTACCACTTTCAGTGTCACATCCTCTGCCATCATCTTCGCAAGAGCCTGTGATACCTTGTCCTCATCACCTTTGTTATTCACTACATACTTCATATATGTATACGGTTTGGAGTATTCGGTCCTTCCATAAGATACCGGTGTATTTCTTGTTGAAAGGGTATCCCCTGTCTTTGTACTTGTCAGTTTTGCAATCGCTCCGATATCACCTGCAAACAGTTCCGGAACTTCTACCGGTTTGTTGCCGGATAAGGTGTATATCTTACCGATCTTTGCTTCTGCATCCGACTCCGGATTGTAAAGGACATCATCTCCCTTTAATACACCGGAGCATACTTTTACGAAGGAATATTTTCCGATAAACGGATCTACCATGGTCTTGAATACATATGCGGTCTTTGCGGCTGCAAAATCATGATGTGCTTCAAAGATCTCATTGGTCTTACGGTTGATACCTACGCATTCGCGATATTCCGGACTTGGGAAAAATCTTACGATATCAGACAGTAAGTTTGCAACACCCTGTGCCTGAACATTGGATCCCATTGCTACCGGAACGATATCTCCGTCCATAACTTCTGTTCTCATGGCAGAGCGGATCTCTTCAACCGAGAATTCATCTCCCTCAAAATAACGTTCCATAAATGCTTCACTGGTCTCTGCCACTGCTTCAAGAAGCTTCTCTCTGTAAATCTGCAGATTCGGCAGACAATAATCCGGAATCTCGCACTCTTCTCTCTGTCCAAGTCCGGTGTATCTTCTACCTGCATTCTTGATAACGTTGACATAACCTACTAATTTCTCGTTCTCACGGATCGGCTGGAAATGTGGTGCGATCACTTTACCGTATCTTGCGGTCAGATCTTCAACGACCTGACGGAAGCTGGCATCATCCACATCCATCTCAGTAACATAGATCATACGCGGAAGATTATACTTATCACAGAGCTCCCATGCTTTCTCGGTTCCTACCTGCACACCGGCTTTTCCGGAAACAACGATAACAGCTGCATCGGCTGCGCTGACTGCTTCTTCCACTTCTCCGACAAAATCAAAATATCCAGGTGTATCAAGGATATTGATCTTTGCTTTTTCCCATTCAATCGGAATCAGACTTGTGCTAAGTGAGAATTTACGTTTCTGTTCTTCTTTATCAAAATCACTGATCGTATTGCCGTTCTCAACAGATCCCATACGATTTGTTGCTCCAGATACATAAGCCATCGCTTCTGCCAGACTGGTCTTTCCGCTTCCCCCATGTCCTAAAAGGACCACGTTTCTAATTTCATCCGTTCTGTAAACCTTCATGCTTGCTGCCTCCTTGTTAAAGTTTCTCATGGGTATATTGTACTAAACTTTCTATAAAAACACAACTATTTTATAGAATTTCAACAAAAACTTTCACTTTTACACTTTAAAGTATTGCTTTATTGACAGATAGCCTGTTTTCCTATATTATGAAAGGTAGACTATCACGAAAGGACGAAAGATTATGAAACAGAAAAAAATCGGATTTATCGGACTCGGACTCATTGGGGGCTCTATTGCAAAGGCGATCCGGCGATATTATCCGGATTATGAGATTGTCGCTTTCGACAAGAATAGAGAAACTCTGGCACTTGCCACACAGGAATCCATCATCAATGTGGCCTGTACCTCGATCGATGATAATTTCCGCGGCTGCAACTACATCTTCTTATGTGCTCCGGTTGCTTTCAATACTGCATATTTAAAGCAGATGATGCCTTACCTGCATGATGATATGATCCTGACCGACGTTGGAAGTGTCAAGACTCCGATCCATGACGAAATCATCCGGCTGGGACTGGAGGATTACTTTATCGGAGGACACCCGATGGCCGGTTCCGAAAAGAGTGGTTTTGCCAATTCCAAACCAATCCTGATCGAGAACGCCTACTTTGTTCTCACCCCTTCCGCCAAAGTAGCGAAGAAAAAGGTTGATGCATACGCATCCTTCGTAGAATCCTTGCGTGCACTTCCGATCGTACTGGATTATCATGAACACGACATCGTCACCGGCACGATCAGCCACCTGCCACATATCATTGCCGCAAGTCTGGTCAACTTTGTCAGAGACACCGACACTAAGGATGAGCTGATGAAAACCCTCGCCGCCGGCGGATTCAAGGACATTACGCGAATCGCCTCTTCTTCACCGACCATGTGGGAACATATCTGTGCACAGAATCAGAGTAATATTTCCCAGATCCTTGGAGATTATATCGAAACATTAAATGAAGCGAAAAAGCTGGTTGATGCCGGCGACTCCCAGGGAATCTACGACATGTTCGACCATTCCCGGAACTACCGCAATTCCATGCCAAACGGTTCTGCCGGTCCGATCAAGCGTGCATTCGAAATCTACTGTGACATTCCGGATGAAGCCGGTGTGATCGCCACCATCGCGACCATCCTCGCTTCTAATGCACTCAGCATTAAGAACATCGGAATCGTCCACAACCGTGAATTTGAAGAAGGCGTACTCCGCATCGAATTCTACGACAGCATCTCCTGCGAGAAGGCAGTAGCCCTTTTGCAGAAGCATCGTTATATTGTTTATGAGCGTTAATAATTAAATGCAAGACAGTCAAAAAACTCTTTTCAGGACTTTGTGTAAATTGACCACAATGTCTGAAAATAGAATTTTTACGAATGAGAGGTTACTATATTATGCAAATCCAACCTGTTAAACAGCTTCGCGGGGAAGTATCTGTTCCCGGCGATAAATCCATCTCCCACCGTTCCATTATGTTCGGTGCACTGGCAAAAGGAACTACTGAGATCACACATTTTCTTCACGGTGCCGACTGCCTCTCTACCATTGGCTGTTTCCGTGCCATGGGAATCGATATCGAAGACACACCTGAGCGTATCCTGGTTCACGGCAAAGGTCTTCACGGACTTTCCGAACCTTCTTCTGTTTTAGATGTAGGGAACAGCGGAACCACCACAAGACTGATTTCCGGTATTCTTTCCGGTCAGCCATTTGCCACCACTCTTTCCGGCGATGCTTCCCTGAACTCCCGCCCGATGAAGCGGATCATGGAACCCCTTGGAATGATGGGTGCTGATATTTTAAGCCAGAATGGGAACGGGTGTGCACCACTTCTGATCAACAGCCATCTTCTTGCCGGTCAGAATCCATCCCTGCACGCAATCCACTATCACTCAAAAGTAGCTTCTGCCCAGGTTAAATCTTCCGTACTCCTGGCAGGACTTTATGCAGACGGATTAACCCAGGTTACAGAACCTGTTCTTTCCCGTAATCATACAGAACTGATGCTGAATGGGTTCGGTGCAAACGTGCAGACAGAGGTACATTCTGATGGCAGTGCAACTGCATCTATTCTCCCATGTGAGGAATTATACGGACAGAAGATCCAGGTTCCCGGAGATATTTCTTCTGCTGCTTACTTCATCGCTGCTGCCCTTCTGGTTCCGGATTCTGAACTTCTGATAAAGAATGTAGGTACTAACCCGACCCGTGCCGGAATCCTTGAAGTATGTAGGGCAATGGGGGCTGACATTACCTATTTAAATAAAAATTGTGACAGTGGTGAACCAACTGCCGATCTTCTTGTACGTACAAGCACTCTTCACGGAACCACCGTAGAAGGTGCAATCATCCCGACACTGATCGATGAAATTCCGATGATTGCAGTGATGGCTGCTTTCGCCGAAGGAACTACGATCATCAGGGATGCTGCCGAATTGAAGGTCAAAGAGACTGACCGTATCAAAACAACTACAGAAGGACTTCTTGCCATGGGCGTTGATGTAACACCAACCGACGACGGTATGATCATCCGTGGCGGTAATCCGGTTCATGGAGGACAGATCAACAGTTATCTGGATCACCGGATCGCAATGGCCTTTTCCATCGCAGCCCTTGCCGCCGAGGGAAATACAGAAATCCAGGATGGTCAGTGTGTAGATGTATCTTATCCTTCATTCTTTACGGAACTTCATTCCCTTTCCCTGTAATTTCAGGCAAAAACATAAGAACAAAAAAGAAAGCCGCACACTACATAGGTAGTGTACAGCTTTCTTTTTTATGCGCCCTGTCCCTGTTTCTCTAATCCGTGAATCCAGTCTGTCTTAAGAAACAGAATCAAAAATATCACCGAACTGATAAACCAGGTAAGTGGATATGCCCAGTAGATTACATTGATCACCGGAATAATCCTGATAACAATACTAATATAGGTTACCCGGACTCCGCACCATACAATCATCATAACAAACATCGGAACAATACTTCTTCCCGCCCCTCTCTGAATTGCTGCCATACAATGTGAGAACGCAAGCAGACAATAGAAAAGAGCGATCGTATGTGCCTCTGCAATCCCATATTCAATTGCTTTTTGATCTCCTCCAAACGCAGCGATCAGGTATGGTGAAAAGAAAAAAACTGCTATTCCGATCACCTCTGCTATCCCGATTCCACAAACGGTTCCAAACAATGCCCCTTTTTTTGCCCGGTCATACTCTTTTGCTCCCAGATTCTGTCCGATAAACGTCGTGAGTGCCTGTGAGAAGCAGGTAACCGGAATAAATCCAAATCCTTCAATTTTGGAATATGACCCACACCCGGCCATTGCCAGAGCCCCAAACTGATTAATATTCGACTGTACAAATACATTTGCAACCGCAATAATGGAATTCTGGATTCCTGCCGGTATTCCGTTTACCACAATCAACCGCAGCATATTCCCATCCATCCGCAGTTCACGAAAAGATAACCGGAACGCCTCTGGTTCCCTGCGCAGTTTTCTGATGCACAGAACCGCACTTAATATCTGTGAAACAATCGTTGCAAAAGCTGCTGCACCTACACCAAATCCTAAACCTCCGATCAGCACCAGATCCAGAATCACATTCAGACACGCTGAAATGATCAGATAGATAACCGGACTCTTACTGTCACCAAGCGACTGCAAAATCCCCATTCCAAAGTTATAAATTACAAATCCAAGTGAACCTGCAAAATACACCCTGAAATAAACCAGTGATTTCGGCAGTACCTCTTCCGGCGTACCTATCAGTTTTAAAATCTGCGGTGCAAGGATCAACGCAGCAACCGTAAGAAAGATTCCACATACGCCTCCAAATGCCAGTGCCGTATGGATTGCTTTTTTCAGCTTCCCATATTCTCTGGCTCCAAAATACCTCGCAATGACAACACCGGCTCCCACGCCAATTCCCCCAAAGAATCCTACCATCAGGAATATCAGATTTCCTGATGAACTGACAGCTGCAAGTGCATTATTCCCAAGAAAATTCCCCACGATCAGCGAATCCGCCACATTATACAACTGCTGGAATAAATTCCCCCATAGAAGCGGAATCGCAAACATAATAATCTTTTTGGGAATAGATCCCGTTGTCAGTAGATTTGCGTTTGATGTTTCCCCCATAATTACCCTTCTCCTTCTATAATATTTTAAGTCTATTATACTCCAGATACGGTTAATTCACCAGCAAATATATCGGAAGCAATAAATGCTCCTTTTTCGGTTAATAAAGTAGAATATGCATCCGAAATTCCTTCTATTGTCTTCAGCATATCAAAGAAATTTCCTGCCACTGTAATCTGGTTTACTCCACGGATTTCTTTTCCGTCTTCAAGCAGATATCCTTTTGAAATCAATGAAAAATCGCCACTTACTGTATTTGCACCAGCAAACATTCCATCACAGCTGACAATATAAAGACCATTTCCCATATTTTGCTTAAGATTTTTAAGTGACATTTCTTTTCCTGTCAGTTTCAAATTTGTCACGCCAATTGACGACGTTGTCCGGCAGTCAGACTTAAATCCATTACCAGTTGACTTACGCTGATCTTTCTGAGCCTCTGCACAATTATAGAGATATTCCTGCAGTACTCCCCTGTCAATCAGATTTTTTCTGGATGTCACCACACCTTCATCATCAAAACTCCGGTTATTCACACCACCGGAAAGCTGCGGGTCTTCCACAAGCATGATATGGTCTGCTGCAACCAAAGTTCCCCTTTTCCCTTCCATTTTACTAAGTCCCTGATGTACCTGCTCAGCACTAAACGAGCCAATATACATACTCAGCATTTCATTGATAACACCCGCACTTAAAATGACCGGATACTTTCCTGTTTCTACCGGTCCCGCCTCCAGCATCCGCACCGCATTTTCTGCTGCCTTCCCAACTGGTTTTTCCAGTTCATGCGGTTCTATATATTCTTTGCAGATTCCACTATATGCACTTTGTACTTTTCCGTCTTTTTTTGCCTGTGCCTGACATCCTGCCGACATATTGCGTACAGAGTCTTCCATCCGCACACCGGAATCATTCTGAATCACAATCTTTTTCAGTGTTTCACCAAAATAGATTGTATCTAGTTTTTCCAGTTCCGGAAATGCCTGTTTGATTTCTTTTTCTGCAACAGTCATCTGCTCTTCCATTTTTTGAATATCATACTCTTTTTCGTTTTTTGAGCATTCCAGTGTCTGCAGCTGAAGCGGAACGAATACTTTTTCTATTGCTTCCGCATTTTCACAGATAATTTTCATTTCTCTTTCAAACTGCTCTTCCGAAAAATCTTCTATATAAACAGATCCTTCTTTTCCCTGATAATCACCGCGCACATAGCATGCCTGTGTTTTACAAAGCTGCCTGTCCTGCACTTTTCCCTGATAAACTTCCAGGGATGATTTCTGCATTTCTTCTGTATAAAACTCCAGATTTTTAATTCCCTTTTCGTGGGCTGCTGCTGTAAATTCTCTGATAAAATTTTCTATCATCTACTCAATCCCTCCCACCGTCATATTACAGACACGAATCGTAGGCTGACCTGCTCCGATATAAAGAGCTCCGCTGGATGCATAGCAAAATCCCTGTCTCAGGTCAAAATCATCTGCTACCATATCTACTGCTTTCAAAATAGTTCCACCATTTCCGATTAAGGTTACACCCCTTACCGGTTCAGCCAGTCTGCCATTACGGATCATATAACATTCTGACGCATTAAAATTAAAATCTCCGGTTGCCGGATCCACTGACCCTCCGTTGATTGATTTTACATAGAGTCCTTTTTCTGTCGAAGTAATGATTTCTTCCGGTGTATTTTTTCCCGGTGCAATATATGTATTTGTCATTCGTGCTACCGGATAATGCCTGTAATCCTGACGTCTTGCAGAACCTGTCGGCTTTAATCCTGCGCGAAGACCATCCAGTTTATCTACCATATAACTTTTCAGAATTCCATTTTCAATCAGAACATTTTTCTGTGTCGGAGTCCCTTCATCATCTACATGAAGAGAACCCCATTCTCCTGCAATGGATCCATCATCGACCAGTGTCACTACATCTGATGCCACTTTTTTTCCGAGCATTCCACAGAATTCTGATGATCCTCTGGCAATTACCGTGGATTCCAGACTGTGACCACATGCCTCATGGAACAAAAGACCTCCAAATCCATTTGCCACAACGACTGGCATCTGACCACCCCGGCATGGTTTTGCATGTAAAATTACTTTTGCCGCCCGCGCCGCTTCTCTTGCCGCTGCTTCCACATCAATCTGATTATAATACTCATGTCCCCTCATTGCTCCAGGTCCATAATATCCACTCTGCACATCTGTTCCGTTCTGCGCATATGCAGAAATATACAGCCGCGTCTTTACACGGGTGTCCTGCACATACACACCTTCTGTATTCGCAATCTGAACCGTCTGTTCCATATCTGTCAGTTTTACCCTCATTCTGACAATTTCATCCTGTGCCATCCCCGCCGCAACCGCTTGGCGTGCCGGTGTAATTCTTTCTTTCAGTGGCACATCCGATACAACAACTGTCTCTGGTACCATTGTATAAATTTTTTTATCCTGCAGTTTCTGACGCGCCATGCAATCTCCTTTCATGGTCTTCGTTAAATCTGTGACCAGCTGGAAAACAGCTGCTTCTGAACGGTCATTCGTGTAGGCATAATATCTCGTCTTATCTTTAAAAAGACGGATTCCCACCCCGCATTCTCTCGCATTCTGACACTGTTCAATTTCATCCTGCGTAATCTGGGTTTCCTGCTGGATCCGTTCTTCTTCAAATACTTCCGCAAAGTCAGCGCCTTTTTCACTTGCCCGATCTAATACTTTTTCTATCATATCCTGTGAGAGCATTTTCATCCTCCTCTATTCTATTCCTCATTGCAATGATGACATGCCACAAAATGCCCTTCCTTAACTTCCCGCAGTTTTGGAATCTCCTGTGCACAAACTTCTGTTGCATATGGACATCTGGTTCTGAACTTGCATCCACTTGGTGCGTGAATCGGACTTGGTACTTCTCCCTTGATTTCAATCCGCTTCTTCTCACCATCTATCTCCGGATCTGCGACCGGAATTGCAGACATTAGTACCTTCGTATACGGGTGCCTCGGATTTTCAAATATCTCCTTGCTTTTCGTCAGTTCTACCAAACTACCAAGATACATGACCCCAACTCTATCCGAAATATGTCTTACCATCGATAAATCGTGGGAAATAAACAGATATGTCAATCCCCGTTCTCTTTGCAGTTTGATCAGTAGATTAACAACCTGTGCCTGAATAGATACATCCAATGCCGAAATCGGCTCATCACACACAATAAAATCCGGATTAACCGCTAACGCACGCGCTATTCCGATTCTCTGTCTTTGTCCTCCGGAAAGCTCATGGGCAAAGCGATTCGCAAAATCTTCTTTCATCCCGACACTATTCAGGAGTTCTGCAATCTTGGCGTCTTTCTCTTTTGCAGTATAATTTGTATGAACATCCATACCCTCTGCAATAATCTCGCCAATTGTCATTCTTGGATCCAATGAAGAATATGGATCCTGAAAAATAATCTGTGCGCGCTTTTTAAACTCCAGTAACTCTTTTCCTCTCATTTTACTGACATCTTTTCCATCAAAAAGAACCTGTCCGGAAGTAGCATCATAAAGCCTCAGTATTGTTCTGCCGCAAGTAGTTTTTCCACATCCCGATTCTCCTACCAGCCCCAGCGTTTCACCTTTATTTATATACAGATTTACATGGTCAACTGCTTTTAATGTATTCCCTTTTCCCACTTTAAAAAATTTACATAAATCTTTTACTTCAATTAATCTATCATTCATCAGCATTTCCGCCTTTTCTGTCATAATATGATGTTACTTTCGGTGCATTTGGATGCTGAAGCCAGCAGGACACACTATGTTTTCCATCCACCAAAGTCTCTTCCGGCATTGCCTCTTTACAAATTTGCATGCAATACTCACATCGGGCAGCAAACGGACAGTGGTTCATTTCCAGTATCAAATCCGGAGGTGTGCCCTTTAAAGCATACAAATCTTCTTTATTTTCAGAATCCAGTCTTGGAACTGATGATAATAATGCCCAGGTATATGGATGCTTTGCATTATAAAAAATCTCTTTTGCTGTTCCTCTTTCAATAACTTGTCCGGCATACATTACTTGAATACGATCCGCAAAATTTGCAACAACTCCAAGGTCATGTGTTACAAGAATGATTGCTGTATTTAACTTCTTTTTCAGTTCCCCAAGAAGTTCCATAATTTGTGCCTGTATCGTTACATCCAAAGCGGTTGTTGGCTCATCTGCAATCAAAAGTGCCGGATTGCAGGCAAGAGCAATTGCAATCATAACTCTCTGTCTCATTCCTCCGGAAAGCTGATGCGGATATGCATCGATTCTCTTTTCTGCATCCGGTATCTTGACAAGTTTCAGCATATTAACCGCTTCTTTTTTTGCTTCATCTTTCTTCATATTCCGATGGAGGATTAACCCCTCCATAATCTGTTTTCCTATTGTCATTGTAGGATTTAACGAAGTCATCGGATCCTGAAAGATCATGCTTACTTCATTTCCTCTGTAAGCCTGCAATTCTTTCTTTTTCATCTTCATAACATCTTTATCCTGATAAATAACTTTCGACTCTGGTTTAATCTCCGCAAAAGGAGGCTGTAAAAGACGCATAATTGCTTTTGCTGTTACAGTCTTTCCACAACCAGACTCTCCAACAAACGCCAGAGTCTCTCCTTCTTTTAACTCAAAGCTTACTCCTCTGACTGCTTTTACTTCCCCTGCATAAGTATGGAATGAAACTCTTAAATCCTGTACATCTAATATCTTACCGTTTTCCATTTAATTCTACCTACTTTCTAAGTTTTGGATCCAGGGCGTCTCTGAGGCCATCACCAAGAAGCGTAAAGCAAAGCATGGTAAGTGCAATCATAAATGCCGGGAAAAACAACTGATACGGATAAAATGTAAACTGTGCTTGCGCTGCCGATGCAAGTGCACCCCAACTGGTCTTTGGCGGTTGAATTCCAAGTCCGATATAACTAAGAAATGCCTCTGAAAAAATATAGCCCGGGATATCAAATGTAATTGATACGATCACCGTACTAAGTGTATTCGGAATCATATGTCTTGTTATAATCTTCCATGGTTTAACCCCTAAAGCTTTCGCTGCTAAAATGTATTCTTCATTTTTTATTGATAACATCTGTGCGCGCACAAATCTTGCCATACCGCACCATCCGGTGACCGTCATTGCCAAAATCAAAGTTCCCATACCCTTACTCTGCAAAACAATAGACAGAACAATCACAACAATCAGGTATGGTACACTAATCAGTATTTCAACAATTCGCATCATGACATCATCCACAACTCCGCCAAAATATGCTGCAATTCCACCATAAATGCAACCAATGACTGCAGATATCAACGCACCTGCCACACCTATGATCAGCGATACACGTCCACTGATCCAAACTCTCGCAAACATGTCTCTTCCAAGTTTATCCGTTCCAAACCAGTGCTTTGCATTTGGAAACTGATTTCTTGCAGCCTTATCAACTTCTTCATATGCATATCCACTAAGCTTCGGTCCTATAATTACCATAATGACAATTGCAATAAGAATAAAAAGTGCAAGAGTCGCTACCTTATTCTGTCGAAGTCTTCTCCATGCATCCTGAAAATATCCGATTCGCGGTCTGGCTGTTTCTTCTACTGCATTTTCTTCCAGCCCAATAACCTGAAATTTCTCTTTTGCTATACTCTGCATATTTGCACCTCCTGTTTAATCACCTGATGATACTCTGATACGTGGATCAAGTATCATGTACGCAAAGTCAACAACCAGCTGCATAATGATAAATAACGCCGCATAAAAAACGGTAGTTCCCATGATCATTGTATAATCGTTATTATTAATTGATGAGACATAGTAAAATCCGATTCCAGGAATTGAAAACATTTTTTCAGTAACAAAGGCTCCGGTAAACACTCCAACCACACTGCTTGAAAAAATCGTCACTGCAGGAAGTAATGAATTTCGGAGAACATGCTTTAAAATAACAGCTCTTTCACTCAGTCCTTTTGCTCTTGCCGTCAGAACATAATCCTGTCCTAATGTATCAAGCATACTTGATTTAATATAACGAGCATAGGTCGCAACTGATCCAAACCCCATAACAATAACCGGTAAGACCATATTCGATGGTTTTCCCCAACCAGACGCCGGAAGCCATCCAAGCTTTACTGCGAATACATACTGCATTAAAGATGCCAGAACAAATACCGGTATCGTTGCTCCTAATATTGCAATAAACATTACAATATAATCCGGCCATCTGTTCTTTTTAAGTGCTGCAATAATTCCAAGTACTACTCCGATCAATGTTCCGATTATCAGAGCAGTTCCTCCAACCATTCCCGATATCGGCGAGGTTCGTGCAATCTCTCCTGTCACCGAACGTCCCGCATAAAGAATACTTTCTCCTAAATCAAAATGTACAAGTCCTTTCATATACATAAGATATTGGGTGAACAATGGCTGATCCAATCCGTATTTTGCATAATAATTTGCCTTCGTCTGCTCTGGCAGGGTTCTCGCCATACTTGCAAGCGGATCTCCAGGAATACTTCTCATTAGAAAAAACGTAATTGTCGCCACAGCAAACAGCGTAATAATCATATAACATATTCTTTTTATCGTATATTTAAACACACTGTATCCTCCTCTTAATTTTCGCCGCTTTTCTTAGTAAAAAGGCAGGAAACACATCCTGCAATTTCCTGCCTTTTTCTATCTTTTTATCTTCCAGATGTATAAACGTTCTTCCATCCCGGATGTGCAAAATACAACTGATCTTCTCCGTAATCTACATATTTAGAATGTACATACGACTTTGAAAACTGATGACTTACACTCGTTGCCAATGGACAAGTTACATAATCTTCAATAAAAATACGCTCTGCTTTCACATAATCATCCATACGTTTTGTTTCATCCATTTCGATGGAACCTGCTTTACTAAGCTGATCATATTCCTCATTTGACCATCCGGTGTAAATCTGGTTAAAGTCTGTCATATTGACACTCAGCATATCATACGGATCATTGTAATAAGCACCCCATGACATAAACCCAATCTGGTATTTACCATTAGTCAGATTATCTTCAAAAATTCCCCATTCACTGAAATCAATTTTAAGATTGATTCCAAGTGTTTCTTTGTACATCTGCTGTAAATACTCTCCAAAAGTATGGAACCAATCTGATGTTCCTGCAAGTGAATAAGTAACATCCAGTTTGGATGGATCATCCCCAAGACCAAGCTCTTTCATTCCTTCTATCAGAATATCTTTTGGTGTCTTTCCACTCTTATCAAGATCACTCTTCAAATCTTTTAACGGATCTCCAGCTTCTTCACGAAGGCTCTTCTCACCAACTGTAAGTGCCGGAGCGATCCATCCGTAAAGAGGTTCTCTCATTCCGCTAAATCCCATGTCATTCATATCATCATGATCAACTGCAAGTGTAAATGCTTCTCTGATTTTCTTATTTGAAAAGATTTTATCTTTTGTATTATAGAATTGGAAAGTAATATTTCCCCCTGAAGTCTTTGTGTAGGTATTATTGTCATCGCTTTCATATTTCTGAAGATCTTCCTGGGAACTTGCACTGATAAAATCAATCTGTCCGCTGTCATATGCATTTGTAATTGCACTCGTGTCTGAAATAATCTGATAATTCACAGCACCAAGATCTACATTCTCTTTGTCCCAGTATTCATCATTTTTTGCAAGTTTGATCGAACTGTTATGCGTCCATTCATCCACTGTAAACGGTCCGTTATATACCATCTTATCTGCATCTGTTCCATACTGATCGCCATATTTTTCTACAATATCCTCTCTCTGCGGATAAAAGATACTTGCATCTGTACTTTCCAAAAAACTTGGCATTGGATTAGTCAGGGTGATTTCCAGCGTGTACTCGTCAACTGCCTTTACCCCCAGCTGATCCGGGTTCATTTCACCACTGCTGATTGCATCATAATTCAATATAGGTGTAACAAAATATGAATTCGGACATCCTGTTGCAGGATCTGCACTTCTCTGTAATGAATATACATACTGATCTGCCGTTACCGGTTCCCCGTCACTCCACTTTCTGTCTTTTCCAATATGGAACGTCCACACTTTTCCATCATCACTTTTTTCCCAGGTTTCCGCATCTCCCGGCATGATCTTATACTCGCCATCACGTTCCTCAATGCGGATCAGACCTTCCATTGTGCTGATCAATATCTCACTGGAATAAGTATCTGACCGAAGACTTGGATCCAATGTTGTTGGTTCTGAAACCATATACGTGTTAATGTACTGTTCTTCATCTTTTTCTCCGCTGCTGGCTTTCTTGCTGTCAGTTTTTCCACCTCCACCACAAGCCGCAAGTGACAGTACCATTGCACTGCTTAGTACAAGTGCTATCATTCTCTTTTTCATTATTGTTACCTCCTTTTTTCTTGATTCATCTCTTTTCCGTATGAATCCTATTTCTTTTATCTATTGCTAATTATAGCATATACTATAATTCTTTGCTATAAATTTTTAAAAAATGTGCATTTTTATCAAAAATGCACATTTCACTTTAAAGCATATATTAAATTAATAGTTTTTTCTTGTGTTTATCGTGAAAACTTCACAAAATTCAAATCAACCTGCAAAACTCTTTTTTTGATGTTGATTCCACTTTTATTTTTATCGCTGAAGTCAACAAATTTGCCAGTGCCATAGGTGCCGACAATGTATTAAGTGCAAGTCGCGTTGTACTGCCGACAAGAATAAGTTCATCTGCATAAAGTGCAATATCCGTTTCTTTTGAATCAGTGATCAGTATAATTTTTGCTTTATTTTTCTTAGCATACTCCACAACTTTCTGGGTCATAAAATAATAGTCAGGAAACGAAATTGCAAGAATTAATGTTTTTTTATCGATCATTGGCAGCACAGAATAGACATTTTCATTCAACTCCGTATTCACTTTTATTGTTGGAATCCGGACTCCTGCGAGGGCGGAACTGATACTTTCTCCGATAAGATAAGAAATTCCTCTGCCACAGATAATAATTTTAGAATATTGCAAAAAATAATCTGCTAATTCAAACATTCTCCTGATATCAAGACTTTTGATAAATTCATCCATCAACAATTTTTCTTCATTACAGATTTCCTGAAGCAGTGTCTCTTTTTCATCTAATTCATACTTCGGTATATTAGTATTATAATAATCATTGTCTTCGCAAAATTCTACTCTTCCCCGATTAATGTATTTGCGAAATTCATACTTTACCTCATTGAAACTTTCGTACCCTAATGCTTTGCACATATTCAGGATCGTAATTTCTGTAATTTCTACTTCATGACTAAGGTCACGCAAGGTTATAAATGCCATGTTCTCCGCATGTGACACCATGTAATCAGCAATTTGTTTTTGCTTTCTTGTCATTTTCGGATAAGTATCTTCAATCCTTTTTAATATCTCCATTTTTCATCCTCTTTCATCAATTATTCTAATTATTATAACCTTTTTTTTATTATTCTGCAATCGATATTGCTTTTTCTAAACTTTTCCCTTAAAATATTAATGTATATACTATAATATTTTTTTGGGGGAATTTTCTATGCAAAATTATCTTGATTTTATCGGAAACGAACTGAAAGCTTTAACTTCTATTCCAAGCCCATCCGGTTATACCAAAGATGTGGCTGCATACCTGATGAAGACTTTATCAGATATGGGATATGAACCACAGCTTTCTAACAAAGGCAACGTATTCGTAACGATCGGCGGAGAGGGGAATCCGCTAGTACTTGCAGCACACGTTGATACCCTCGGTGCTATGGTGCGTTCTGTCAAAGCAAATGGAAGACTGCGTCCGACTACTCTCGGTGGACACCAGTGGAGTACCGCTGATGGGGAAAACTGCACGATCCACACACGCGACGGACGCGTTTATACCGGTGTGGTACTAAATACAGAACCTTCTGTTCATGTTGCAGATTCTGCTGTTGAGACAAAAGAAGAAAATATGGAAATCCTTCTGGACGAAAATGTGGACACTAAAGAAGGAACTCTCTCACTTGGCGTGCAGCCTGGAGATATCATCGCCATGGACCCGCGTACCCAGATCACACCGAGCGGTTATATCAAAAGCCGTTTCTTAGATGACAAGCTTTCTGCTGCCATCCTTCTCGGTCTGGCAAAATGCGTAAAAGATGAATCTCTTGCGCTTTCCCGCAAAGTTTCTCTTCTTTTCACTGTATATGAAGAAGTCGGACACGGCGGAAGTTTTGTTGCCGAAGATACAACAGAAATGATTTCTGTTGACATGGGCTGCGTCGGATCCGATCTCGGATGTACCGAACGCATGGTATCTATTTGCGCAAAAGATTCCGGCGGTCCTTACAACTACGACGTAACATCCGCTCTTGCCGAAACTGCAAAAGAAGAAGGATTGGATTATGCGATCGATGTGTATCCGCATTACGGTTCCGATGTAGAGGCAACTCTCCGGGCAGGATATGATATCCGTCATGGTCTGGTTGGACCTGGGGTATATGCATCACATAACTATGAAAGATCCCATATGGATGGGGTAAAGAATACGCTTTTACTGTTGAAGAAGTATATTCAGAAATAGAAAGTATAAATAGCTAACGGTCAAAAATAAAACATCCGCGGTATGCATTCCGCAGATGTTTTATTTTTTTCAATATTAGTTATATTTTTTTAAGTCCGGTAAATACAAGTGCCTCTTCTACCAGTTCCTGTCTCTTTTTCTTATCTTGTCATGATCTGGATAATGGTCTTATCCGTCTCACGCATTCCCTTCTTTGCAAGCTCTCCGATATTACGAATCGTGTTTTCTACACCTTTTTCTACAAGTCCGTCTCCGCCATAGAACTGCTTTCCATTTTTCTGCATCTGAAGTCCCAGAAGCCCTGCTTCTACAGCTGATGCAATTTTTGCCGCGCAGCTTGCCTTCGCCCCATCACACACAACACCTGAGTTGATGGCAACTGCATTTACAATTACATGAGAAATCTCATATGCACGTCCACCATACAGATAACAGATTCCTGCACCTGCACCACATCCTGCACTGATCGCGCCGCAATATGCAGACAATCTTCCGATTCCTGTCTTCATATGGATTGTGATCAGATTTGACACAACCAGCGCGCGGAGCATCATCTCTTTTGAGACATTCAGCTCTTTTGCATAGACGATCACCGGAAGAGAAGTTGTCATTCCCTGGTTACCGCTTCCCGAATTGATGACAACCGGAAGTTCACATCCGTTCATTCTTGCATCCGATCCGGCCGCTGCCATCGCTTTCGCACGGTTATGTACACTGTTTCCATATGCTTCCATCAAAGTCTTTCCAATGGCAGCTCCCCAGTTTCCTGTCATGCCCTCTTCGGCAATTGCCCAGTTATAATCGATCTGTCTCTGCAGAACTTCCTCTACGTCTGCAACGTCTACGCAGTCTGCGAATTCAATGATCTTCTCCACAGTCAGAAGAGAACGGTCCGTCGCACAGCTGGATCCCTGCTCTTCATATGCTTTTTCTCTGATGATCTCATCATCTTTCTTTACACAGATCACATTGGTGTGAAAACCTGCGATCTCTACGTATCCGCTGTGTCCGCCTGCACATGCCTTGATCTGAATGTCGAAAATATATTCTTTATCGGATTCCCGGATTGTCATCGGCATGGTATCCAGCATCTTTTTCATTTCTACTTTCTGTTCCCCTGTGATCTCTTCCAGAATTTCCAGTTCTTTTTCCGGACATCCGGCTACAATCCCTGCACAGACTGCTGCACCGATTCCGCGAAGTCCTCCGGTGCACGGTACAACGACACTTTTTACATTCTTAATAATATTTGCACTGACATTTACTTCTACAGATTCCGGCTTTTCCCCAAGAGCCTGAACTGCAACTGCTGCCGCGTAAGCTACTGCGATCGGCTCTGTACATCCCATCGCCGGAAGCAGCTCTTCCTTTAAAATTTCCACATATTCATTGTATATTTTTTGTTCCATCTTTTATCTCCTCTGTCAGGTGACATCCCATTCATCTTTTTATTGTTCCCTGTTTATTTTATAGTATTCCTGCCTTTCCCACAAGCTTTTTCTCTCCATTTTTCAGGGTTTACAGAATTACCACGATTACATTCCAAAAATATTCTTTTATTTTATACCTCTGAAAATTTTCCCGTAACAATATTTTTTAGTCAGATTTCTCTGTTACATCATCACAAAATGCCGGGCAACATTTTGTGATGTCCGGCATTTTTCTGTCCTGTAGCAATTTATTTTCCAATCTCTTCTCTGGTCTCTTTAAAACATTTGATAATGAAATCAATATCTTCTTTTGTATGGCTCGCGCATACCTGTGTTCGGATTCTTGCTTTTCCTTTCGGTACGACCGGATAAGAGAATGCAACCACATATACCCCTTTTTCCATCATTTTCTTTGCATATTCTCCGGCAAGTCTTTCATCATAAAGCATAACCGGTACACATGGATGGGTTCCTTCGATGATATCAAATCCGTTTTCTACCAGCTGCTTGCGGTAGTATGCGGTTACTTCTTCCAGATGGTCACGAAGCTCGGTGCTTTCTTCCAGCATATTGAACATCTCAATACTTGCTCCTGCGATCGCCGGTGCAAGAGAGTTGGAGAACAGGTACGGACGGCTTCTCTGACGAAGCAGATCGATGATCTCTTTTCTTCCGGATGTATATCCACCGGAAGCCCCACCGAGTGCTTTTCCGAGTGTTCCTGTAATGATATCCACTCTTCCTTCTACGCCACAGTATTCGGAAGTTCCTCTGCCGTGTGCTCCTACAAATCCAACTGCATGGCTGTCATCCACCATAACCAGTGCGTTGTATTTATCAGCAAGATCACAGACACCTTTTAAGTTACAAATGATTCCATCCATTGAAAATACACCGTCTGTAGCGATCAGTTTGACTCTTGCTCCTGCTGCATCTGCAGCCTGAAGCTGTGCTTCCAGATCTTCCATGTTGTTATTTTTATAGCGGTATCTTTTTGCCTTACAGAGACGAACTCCGTCAATGATGGAAGCATGGTTCAGTTCATCACTGATCACTGCATCCTCCGCAGTCAGGATTGTTTCAAAAAGTCCACCATTTGCATCAAAGCAGGAAGAATATAAAATCGTATCATCTGTTCCCAGAAATCCGGAAATCTTCTTTTCCAGTTTTTTGTGGATGTCCTGTGTTCCGCAGATAAATCTGACAGAAGCAACCCCATATCCTTTTTCATCATAGGTTTTCTTCGCTGCATCGATCAGTCTCTGATTGTCTCCAAGTCCAAGATAGTTATTGGCACACATATTAAGAAGCTCTCTTCCGTCTTCCATTACAACCTTTGCGCCCTGTGGAGATACGAACGGTGCTTCCCCTTTGAAAAGACCATCTGCTTTGATCTGTTCTACTTCTTTTGTATAAATACTTAAAATATCATTTTTTCTTGCCATTTTATTCTCTCCTTCTTCTGCTTTTCCTAATCGTTAATATGTGCCCAGTCAAGGATCACCTTTCCTGATTGTCCTGAGATCATTGCCTCAAATCCTTTTTCATAATCGCGGATATCAAAATGGTGTGTGATGATCGGTGAAATATCAAGTCCCGCCTGGATCATCGTAGACATCTTGTACCAGGTATCCCATACTTTTCTTCCATAAATCCCGCGGATATTCAGCCCATTGAAGATCACGGTCTCAAGATCTACGGTTGCATCCTGTCTCTGCAATCCGAGAAGTGCGATCTTTCCACCATGTTTCATGTTATGGATCATATCAGAAAGTCCCGGCTGGCTTCCGGACATCTCAAGTCCGATATCAAAGCCTTCTGTCATTCCAATCTCATGCATCACATCCGTCAGTTTTTCCTGTGTCAGATTAACACATCTGGTCGCACCCATTTTTGCTGCCAGATCCAGACGGTACTGGTTCATATCCGTGATTACCACATGTCTTGCTCCTGCAAATTTTGCGATCGCCGCTGCCATGATCCCAATCGGCCCTGCACCTGTGATCAGCACATCTTCACCAAGCATGTCGTAAGATAATGCAGTATGGGTTGCATTTCCAAATGGATCAAAGATCGCATATAATTCTTCATCAATTGCCGGACTGCACGGCCATACATTCGAAGCAGGAATAACCAGATATTCTGCAAACGCACCATTCCGGTTTACCCCAACACCTTTGGCATCTTTACAGTTCTCTTTGTGTCCTTCCAGGCAGTTTCTGCATTTTCCGCAGGTGATATGTCCTTCACCGGATACCAGATCGCCCGGCTTGAATCCCTGTACACCTGCACCGACTTCTACAACCTCCCCGACATATTCATGTCCTGCGGTCAGTCCGATCGGAATGGTGTGCTGTGCCCATTCATTCCACTGGTAAATATGTACATCGGTACCACAGATTGCATTTTTATGGATCTTGATCTTTACGTCATTTGGTCCTACTTCCGGAATCGGTACTCTTTTCAGCCAGAGTCCCTGTTCCGGTTTTTCCTTTACAAGCGCCCACATTTTATTATCATTCATCTTCATTACCTCCGCATGACACATATGTCCGTTTATCACGGACTTTTTATTATTTTTGTCTTTCTACATTTAGAATACCCTATTTTTCTTCTCTTTTCAATCTATTTTTCCGTGATACACAAACATTTTACATGTCCATGTTTTTGTAGTAGATACAAGCACATGTGTCTTTCTATTGCAAGCATATTTGTTATATATACACAAAAACAGACAGATAAATCTGTCTGTTTTTCACAATGCCCTACTGTCGATTTTCACAATTTTGTTCTGTTTATAACAATCTTTTTTCTTTCTGATGTACTCTTTTTCTCACAAAATAGAAGCACACAACCTGAAGTACAATGGTAATGATCCATGACACCGGATAAGATACAAAAAGTACGGATAAAGATCTGTGGTTCGGAAAAATTCCAAATACCCACACGATTCTTGTTCCCACCGTTCCGATCACCGAAAGCACCATCGGGACTGCTGAATATCCCATTCCACGAAGCGCCCCCGGAAACAAATCCATGATCCCACACAGGAAATAAGTGATCGACGTATACGCCAGGATTTCCATTCCGCAGCTGATAACCTTTGGATCTGAAGTATAAACTGTCAGGATCTGCGGTCCGAAGCTATAGGCAAGGCCACCAAGCACCGCTGCGATCGATACAGACAGAATCGCACAGTCACGCAGCACCCTGTCCATTCGTTTCAGCTTACCTACCCCATAATTCTGACTGATAAAACTCATACATGCCTGGGTGATCGAATTCACTGACATATAAAGGAACCCAAGCATATTGTTCGCTGCTGTATATCCTGCCATCGCAATCGATCCAAACGAATTAACCGAAGACTGCAACAGTGCATTGGACAAATTGATGACCGTACTCTGGATTCCCGCCGGAACTCCAACCTGGAAAATCTGTTCCATGTAGGCACCATTAATCTTCAGTTTGGAGAAACGAAGCTGATAACTTCCTTCCGACCGGTACAGACAGGTCAGTACCAGCACACACGAAATCAGCTGTGAAATAATTGTTCCAATTGCAACCCCGGCAACTCCCATATGAAAAATAATAACCAGTGTCATGTTCAGCGCAGCATTTGCGATTCCGGAAATGATCAGGAAGATCAATGGTCTTTTTGTATCACCGATCGCCCTTAAAATGGCTGCTCCATAGTTATATAACATAAAAAATGGCATTCCCATAAAATAGATCCGCATATATAAGGCAGACTGCCCGATCACATCATCCGGCGTTCCCATAATTTCAAGTGCCCACTTTGCAAGAAGCACCCCGATAACTGCCATCATAATTCCACTGATCAGCGCAAGTGTGATCGAAGTATGTACGGTTTCCGACATCTCCCGGTCTTTGCCCGCTGCATAAAATCTGGCTGCAAGAACATTGGCGCCAAGCGAAATTCCGATAAACAGGTTCGTAAACACATTGATCAGTGCTGTTGTGGAGCCGACTGCGGCAAGTGCCTGACTTCCGGAGAATCTTCCTACTACGATGATATCCACCGCATTAAACGCAAGCTGCAGAATTCCGGAAACCATAAGCGGCAGGGAAAAAGAAATCAGCTTGTCCATGATTGAGCCGTTGCACATATCAATTTCAAACTTATTTTTTTTCACATTATTCACCCTGCCCTTCATCAAATGTAAGTCTCATCTGATTCCAGACCACGTTTCCATGTACCGATTCTGAAACACCTTCATTTTTGAACCCAAACCTGGCATAATAAGATATCAGCCGGTCCTTGCAGGTAAGAACAAGTCCCTTTCTTCCCTGCTCTTTTGCATCTGCAATTGCTCTTTTGATCAATTCTCCTGCATATCCATGTTTCCGGTAAGACGGCAGCGTATTTACACCAAAAATCATCTGCCACTCACCTTTTTCATCATGCATTTCCGCTTTTTCATACATTTCGTCTGTCAGATCTTCCTGATTCGTCACCATACCGTCCACAAAGGCGATCAGTTTCTCTTCTTCAAACATCAGCCAGAAATGATCTTTATAAAAAGTAAGTCTCTTTTCAAATTCTTCTTCTGTTGCCGCTTCTGCTGCCGGAAAACACTCCGCCTCCACACGGGCAATTTCTTTCAGATCACTCAGATCTGCTGTTCTTATTATCATCTTTACTCTTCCTCTTTTCCTAATATTTTCAGCATTTTTTCTACATTTTCGCTGGTCCATGCCGGAAATTCCAGTACCGCATCCGGGATATCCTGCCTTCCAGAATCCGGGTTGTGGAACCAGATACATTTCATACCTGCCGCCCTGGCAGCTCCTCCACCGTTGGTCGAATCCTCTACTACCAGACAGTCCTCCGGCTTCATTCCCAGTTTCTCTGCCGTTACAAGGAAGGTATCTGGTGCCGGTTTGGGATGTTCTACATAATCCCCACTCATAACCACTGTAAAATATTTCTCCATATCCAGCGACTTTAATGCATCTTTGATCGCATAAGCCGGAGAGGAAGATGCTACTGCAAGCAGATATCCTTCGCCTTTTAACTGCTTCAATGCTTCTTTGATTCCCGGCATCTCCGGAAATCCTTCTGCCTCTGTAATCTGCGCTTTTTTCTCTTTCATGAGCGCATTCATCTTATCCACATTATCAAAAACCGGTCCATAATTCTCATTGATCAGATCCATGAAGAATCCACGGGTAGAACCGATACACGGAAGGTAGATCTCATAGTCAAGATCGATTCCGTTCTTCTCTTTTAAAATTTCCTTCCAGCAACGATAGTGTAATGGTTCTGTGTTGATCAGAACACCGTCCATATCAAAAATAACTGCTTTCATATCTTTTTAGCCTCGATTAAATGATTTAAATTTTCTTTCCGTTCTTATTTTGAATGACGTTTTTAAAGATGTCAAGACAGAGAAGCTAAAAAGAATGCGCATCTCCGGCACGCAGTGCCTTTTATTTCATAGGAAGTTCCTTCGGAATTTCCTATGAAATAAAAAGAGAGTGCCTGTACGATTCAAAAAACGCACAGGCACTCTCTTTGGCTTTTATGGATTTTTCTTAAGGTCTCTGTCCCATTCCACCTTCTAAGGTGATCGTCTCTCCGTTCATATATTTGAAATCCGGTGATGCAAGCTGTACGCAAGCACGTCCGATTTCTTTTTCTACATCTCCGTAATGTCCAGCCGGCGGCATCTTTACATTTGCCTTGAATGCTTCCGGATAAGCTTTCTGGAAATTCTCAAGCTGTGCTGTCCATGCGAGCGGGCATACGATATTGACATTGATTCCGTCTGGTCCCCACTCCGTTGCAGCTACTCTGGAAAGTCCACGGATCCCTTCTTTTGCCGCTGCATATGCGCACTGTCCGTAATTTCCGAAAAGTCCGGCACCTGAAGCAAAGTTGATAACAGATCCCTTTGTCTCTTTCAGGTACGGATAGCATGCCTGCATATAATAGAATACCGCATATACGCCGGAATACATTGCAAGATTGAACTGGTCTGTTGTATGATCTGCGATCGTAACACCGGATGCGGATGCCTGTGCATTATTGATCAGGACATCAATTCTTCCGAATGTGTCGATTGCCTGCTTTACTACGTTCTGTACTGTTGCTTCATTATCAGCCCCCGCGCTGACATCAGCCTGTACAGGTAATACTTTGATGCCATAGAGTCTCTCCAGTTCTTCTTTGGCATCCTCGAGTTTCTTTACATTACGCCCGGTAATTACCAGATTCGCTCCTTCTTTTGCGTAAGCTGTTGCAATTCCATATCCAATAGATCCGCAGCTTCCATCACTTAATACGGCTCTTCCGCCGCCTGTGATAATTGCAGTCTTTCCTGTTAAAAATCCCATAATCAATTTCTCCTTCCTGCTGTCCTTCAACTAGCATATGATTATAATAGCAGAGTTCAGGTCAGAATTCAACACAGAATCATGTCTATTTTCTGACAATATAGTTAATTTTTTAATTATCGCAAAGACAGTTAGAATACAGAAACCTCATTGGATAAGGGGTTGTTTGATATATATCTACAACATATACAATAGTGCATTGCAGATACATGCAGCGATATTGCTGCCACCTTTTCTGCCTCTTGCTACGATATATGGTGTGTCTTTCAGTGAAAGGATTAACTCTTTAGACTGAACGACATTTACGAATCCTACAGGAACTCCGATGATGAGTTCCGGGGTTAATTTGCCATCCTGGATCAGTTCATAGAGTCTTACAAGGGCTGTCGGGGCATTTCCGATGGCAAAGATGATTTTTTTATCAAGGGCGGCTGCTTTTTCCATACTCGCCACGGCACGCGTGGTTCCGTTCTTTTTTGCCGTTTCTGCTACATCTTCATCGGACATGAAGCAAAGAACTTCGCCTCCGTATTCCGCAAGCTTCCGTTTGTTGATACCTGCTTTTCCCATCTGGGTATCGGTTACAATGACTGCACCATTCCGGATGGCATCCAGCGCTTTTTCTACTGCACCTTCTGAAAACATCAGATTCCTTGCATAATCAAAATCTGCGCTTGTATGGATACAGCGTTTGACGATCGGTTCTGTTCCGGGGATCAGATGCGTATCGCCAAGTTCTTCTGTTATGATCTCAAAACTGCGTTTTTCTATTTCTGCAGGTTTTACATTTTCCAGTTCTATCTTCACTTGGTATCTCCTCCTTTGATCGTTACACCGATCCCGCATACTACCCGGTCTACCTGATCTGAATTTGCCGCAAGTACGGTACAGATCCTTCCGGTCAGTTCCCTGTATCTGCGCTCAAATGCATCTACCGGAACCAGGCCGTAGCCGATCTCCTGTGTCACAATTACAATATCCGGACACTTTTTTATTAGTTTCGATGCGAAATCAATTGCTTCTTTTTCCGACCAGTTTTCTTTTTTTATCATGCTCTGGATATATTTTTCAAAATGAAAGACTCCTTCTGCCTCAAAAATATTATCTCCTTCACATAGTTCTCCATCCGTCCAATGAATGTATGGGTTCTGCTTTTTTGCATACGCAAGCTTCCCCTGGTATGCACCGCCGATTATCATTTTCATTTTTTTATGTCTTTCCTTTCAACCGAAATTCCGTACACAACTTCTGTCACCAGATCTGCCATCTCTCCCATCCAAAGATTTACGTTTCCGAGAAGCTTCAGATATTTTTCCATCTCCGGATTATCTGTCATGCTGTCTGAAAATACTTCATTTGTAACAATTACCAGATCATCACTGACCTTCTGCAGCTTACGGATCCCTGCCAGAATGGACTCTTCTGCATTTCCACCTGCTCCTGACGGATCGTACATTTCATTTGCCACAAGATTGGACATACATTCCAGAAGAACACTTCCTGTCTCTTTTGTCTGTAGGACTTCTGCAGCTTTTTTTAGATCCGTATAGCATTCGATCGTTTCAAACCCTTTGCCTGCACGAAGCCTTCTGTGACGTGCAATTTTCTCTTCCGTTTCCTTCCCGAAAGGCATCATAGTTGCTATATAGTAGCGTTTTTTGTTTCTTTTTGAATGGCTGGCATACTCCATAAGCTTCTGCTCTGCATATTCGGATTTGCCACTTCCACTGCCACCTGTGATCAGATGAAACATTCTGCTGCATTTCCCTTCTCGATAATCTCATATATTTTCTTCATATCCATATTCTCACGAACTGCATCTGCGAGAATCTGATACTGCTTCTCTTTGTAAGCATGGTAGTCCATGGAGTGCATGGCTTCCTCGCCGTATCCTTTTTCTTTCAGAAGTGCCCCGATCAGTGCATCCGCTACTTCCCGGTCATCAAAAATCCCATGTACATAGCAGCCGTACACATTCTTCTTCTGCGCTCCGTCCCACCGGCTCTCACCTGTCACCTGATCACAGATCTGTACCATCATCTTATGATCTGAAGCATCTTTATCTGAAAAAACAGTTTCCCCCATATGGATCTCATATCCATCCAGCTTTGCACCGGACATTGCTTTTAAGATTCCGGTAACTTCTCCGAACCTTCCGGTAACACGGGTTCTTCTCTTGGTATTTTCAAATACAGTAACTGCGGGAAGCAGTCCCATTGCTTTTATGGTTCCACCACGTTCTACCCCTTCCGGATCACGGATTTCTTCTCCCAGCATCTGGTAACCGCCACAGATACCAAATACCGGTTTCCCTGCTGAGGCATGGCGCAGCACTTTCCCTTCCAGTCCACTCTGACGAAGCCACAACAGGTCTTCCATCGTATTTTTACTTCCCGGCAGAATTACCAGATCCGGATTCCCGAAATCTCCTGCCTTTGACACATACCGGAGAGAAACTTCTTCCCTGCATTCCAGTACCGCAAAATCTGTGAAATTGGAAATACGCGGCAGACGGATCACTGCAATATCCAGAAGTGCCGCCTTTTCTTTCCGGTCAAACCGTTCTGACAGACTATCCTCATCATCAATATCCGCATAAATATAAGGCATCACGCCACATACCGGTATCTTTGTCCGCTCCTCCAGCATCCTGATACCTGGCTCCAGAATTTTTACATCCCCACGGAACTTATTGATCACCGTACCTTTGATCCTTGCCCGCTCTTTTTCTTCCAGCAGCATAACCGTCCCGACGATCTGCGCAAACACACCACCACGGTCAATGTCTCCGGCAAGAAGAACCGGTGCATCCACCAGCTCAGCAAGTCCCATGTTGACAATATCATTCTGCTTAAGGTTTATTTCTGCCGGACTTCCCGCGCCTTCAATGACGATCACATCATACTTTTCTTCCAGTTTATGATAAGCTTCTAAAATAGCCGGAATATATTCTTTCTTTTTACGGAAGTATTCCATCGCCGGCATGACTCCCGCAACTTCTCCGTTTACAATCACCTGACTTCCTACATCGGAGGTTGGTTTTAAAAGAATCGGGTTCATATAAACTTCCGGCCGGATCATGGCAGCTTCTGCCTGCATGACCTGTGCGCGTCCCATTTCCAGACCATCTGCCGTAATAAAAGAATTGAGTGCCATGTTCTGTGACTTAAATGGTGCAACCTTGATTCCATCTTCCTTTAAAACACGACAGAGCCCTCCCGCAAGAAGGCTCTTTCCAACATTTGACATGGTTCCCTGAATCATTATCGACTTTGCCATATTAAAATTCTCCCTGACCTGCATAGAGAATTTCTCCCAGCGCATCGATCAGCTTCTGGTTGTCTCCTCTCTGCCGCATACAAACACGATAATATCCTTCTCCGAGACCTTTGTAATTGCTGCAATCCCGAACCAGGATCTTCTGTTTTTTCAGTTTCTCATATAAATTTATACCGCTTCGCATCAGAATGAAATTGGCATCTGACGGATAATGGGTAATTCCAAGCTTGTCCAGTTCATTTTCCATCCAGATTCTTTCACGGTTCGTAAAATCACAGGTCCGTTTCACACGCATCCTCTCTTTTAAAGATGCCATGCCTGCCGCCTGTGCCGGTATCGATACACTCCATGGCTGTCTGGACTGTTCCATCTTCTCCAGAAATTCCATATCCGAAGTAACGGCATACCCGATACGGATTCCCGGAATCGCGTGCATCTTAGTCAGTGAACGGAGGATAAATAAAGTTCTCCATCTCTTGGTATCTGCAAGAATAGATGCCGTAGCTGCATTTTCCGCGAAATCAATAAAACATTCATCCAGCACCATCCGGATTCCGTAAGTCTCACATCTTGCAAGAATCTTCCAGAGCATGCTCCGGTCGATCAGCTTTCCGGTCGGATTATCCGGTGAACACAAAAAAACCATATCGATATCTTCATTCAGAAGATCCAGAAAATCTTCTTCCAGCTGAAAACCAGTCGCTTCTCTTTTCTTATAATAACAGATCTCGCACCCGGTCGCACGTAGTGCCTGTTCGTATTCCGCAAATGCAGGAACCGGTATCAGCGCTTTCCTTGGGCAGTCCGCAAGCACTGCCGTAAAAATCAGATCTGCCGCCCCATTTCCACAGATAATATGCTCAGCCGGAACTTCCAGTCTTTTCGCCAGAGCACTTTTCAGCTTCCTGCAGCTGGCATCCGGATAATTTCCAATCTGGTCCATTGACTTTCTTGCCGCTTCCACTACAGCTCTTCCAGGTCCGAACGGATTCAGATTCACAGAAAAATCTGTCATTCCTTTGTGTGTATAAATATCTCCACCATGTACATATTCCATAACCTTTTATTCCCCTTACATCAGTATCATACAATATTTCAGTAATCCAAAGACAAGAAGTGTCAGAAGTGCTGTTCCGTCCATCAGATTACCGGCCCTTAAAATATCTTCCGGCTCGATAGGACGCACATCATCTCCGATCGTCTCTTTCGGATATAATTTTCCAAAATAATAAGCATCTCCGGCAAGCTGCACCTGTAGTGCACCTGCGCATACCGCTTCTGTCTGTGCGGAATTCGGGCTGGCATGCTTTCGCCTGTCTCTTTTCCAGACTGCCCACGCCCTTTTATAATCCATCCGGAAGATCCATGCACTTGCGATCATCAGAAGTGCTGAGATCCTGGACGGAATATAATTCCATACATCATCCATTTTAGCCGCAAACCGACCAAAATGTAAATACTTTTCATTCTTATATCCTACCATAGAATCCATTGTATTAACAGCCTTATAAAAAAATCCAAGTGGTGCCCCACCGATCAGCATAAAAATGAGCGGTGCGATCACTCCGTCCGATGTATTTTCGGCTACTGTTTCTACCGCAGCCTTTGTCACTCCGGCCTCAGAAAGGTTCTCGGTATCCCGCCCCACGATCATCGATACCGCCTGTCTTGCCCCCTCCAGATTATGGTTTACGAGCTGTACATAAACCTTCCGGCTTTCATCCTTCAGGCACTTTCCGGCAAGAAGCTGATAACACCAGAAGGTTTCCAGTGCAAATCGAAGCCAGAAACTGACCTTTCCGGCAAGATACAAAAGTCCCCACGGAATTCCAACGGATACCACAACCACACCAAACCACAGAATCCCCCCTGCGATTCTCTCTTTCCTTTCCTCATTTTTGCAAAATCCGCGCAACCACTTTTCCAGTATCGAAATCCAGTTTCCAATGATCCGTACCGGGTGGTAAAGCCATACCGGATCTCCGAAAACCGCATCCAGCGCCATTCCTGCTATACATGCCATCAAAGAACTCATATTTCCTCAATCTCCTCAAACTGTCTCTTTCCCTGCTGCCATTTTTCTTCCTCAATTTGAAAATGAAAACCTTTTCCGTTTTTCACCTGCCAGTGGTAAAATTCTTTCTTTTCCGGATCAAATGCTTCCATCACCGACATGATCGTCCCCCCGTGAACCACAAAGGCAATCTTCTTTCTTTTTCCTTTTATCATCTTTTCCATCATCTCTTCAAATCCGCAGACACACCGTTTCCGGAACTCCATCGGATCTTCTCCTCCCGGAAATGCCTTTGTACCTCCAGAATCAATCCAGCTCTGATACTTTGGATTCCCAGTCAGCTCCTGATAATTCTTCCCCTCAAAAAGCCCAAAATCACATTCCCGCATCTTATCACAGACAACCTGCTCCGCTCCCGGAAAAAGAAT
This sequence comes from Allocoprococcus similis, assembly GCF_054660775.1. Classification (NCBI taxonomy): domain Bacteria; kingdom Bacillati; phylum Bacillota; class Clostridia; order Lachnospirales; family Lachnospiraceae; genus Allocoprococcus; species Allocoprococcus similis. The sequence goes on along the minus strand of NZ_BAAHSG010000006.1, from coordinate 123,890 downwards.
CTCTGCCGTCTGCCTGCATCTCTTAAGCGTACTTACAATCACAAGCTCCGGCTCCCATTTCTCACGTCCATTTCCCTTCCCGTATCGTCCGTTTTCTTCTTTTTTCAGATCGTACTCTGGAATGCACTCTGTTTTTATCCCTTCATCCGTCACCCCTATATACCGCTTCTCCAAATTCCCTTCCGTCGCAAAATGCCGAATCAGTCTGACTTCCATCTTCTATATGTCTCCTCTTCCTTTCCCTGTTTTTCATTGGATTCCCTGCACAATCAATCCCCCAACTAATAATGCCAGCTCACAAATCTGCAGAAAGTATCCCGCCAGATCCCCGGTAACGCCTCCAAACTGTTTCCTGCTCATCCTGTAATAATATCCAAATACTGCTCCTGCAATTATGAAAAATACCACCATACCAACCGGCGAAAAGATATACAAATATACTGCCGCCAGGACCAGATATACGATCATTGTGATCCTTACTGCCTTTTTCTGTGCTCCATCCTGAAAAGTCTTTACAAGACCGCTTCCTCTTGCTGCCGGAAATGTCACTACAGCAAGCCCACTGAGCGCTCTTGAAATTACATATCCTGCTGCTACTACCGGAAGCATCTCCGTCCGGATTTCACTCCATACACCAAGACTCCCGATAAAATAACAGCAGATTCCGATGACCGCAAAAGCACCGTTATGCGAATCTTTCAGGATTTCCAGTTTCTTTTCTTTATCTCCCCAGGATCCAAGTGCATCCATCGTATCCATAAATCCATCCAGATGGATTCCTCCACTTACAAAAACCGGTATCAATGTCATGACCGCAGCAAACATCAATCTTCCACTGCTTACTTTCGGAAAAATATTTCCATCAAGAAACATTCCTGCCAGATAAATGAGTGCTCCGGTCACAACACCGATCAGCGGAAAGAAACACATCGTATATTTCATATTTTCCTTGTTCCACTCAATGCGCGGCATCGGTATTTTGGAATACATAGAAAACGCAATGATCATCGGTTCTAAAAACTTCATCTTTCGTCCTTCCCATCCAGTACTTCATACTGCTCTACATGAATATCATCAAAAGTTCCCATTTTGCGGTACACCTGAAGTCCCATCTCAAGAAGCGGCATTGCTGCCACTGCTCCTGTTCCTTCCCCCAGACACATACCACATGTAAGAAATGGTTTTTTTTCTAAAGCATCTAAAATCTTTCTTGACGCAGGTTCATCAGACAAATGGGACGGTAAAATATATCCTGCACATTCCGGAACCAGCCGTACTGCCACAAGTGCAGCCACCGCAGAAATAAAGCCATCTATCAGCACCGGAATCCGGTAGATAGCCCCACCGAGATATACACCTGCAAGTCCTGCTATGTCAAGTCCTCCAACCTTGGAAAGTACATCGATCGCATCTGTTTTGTCCGGCTGCATCCGCTCAACCGCTTCCCGGATGACCTGTACCTTCTTTTGCAGACCTTTTTTCGTCAGACCTGCTCCCTTTCCTGTCATGACCTTCGGATCCTCTCCGAGCAATACAGAGGCAACCGCACTGCTGGTCGTTGTATTCCCAATCCCCATTTCACCTGTCGCAAGGATTTCGTATCCTGCTTCGGCGCACTTCTTTACCATCTGAATCCCAACTTCTATCGCCTCAACTGCCTCTTCTCTTGTCATTGCCGGTTCTTTTGCAAAATTGTGTGTGCCATACATCACTTTGTATTCTTTCTTTGTCACAGACGGCACATCTGCTGCCATCCCTACATCCACCGGAAAAAGATCTACCTTTGCCTCTTCTGCCATGATACAGACGCTTGTCTCTCCTCTTGTAAAATTATCTGCCACGATTGCTGTCACTTCCTGGCCGGTCTGTGTCACGCCTTCTTCTACCACACCGTTGTCTGCGCACATAATGATCAGCCCGCGCTTTCGCAGTTCAAAATCTGGAGTCCCCTTGATCCCGGCAATCTGGATCACCGCATCCTCCAGACTTCCCAGACTGAACAGCGGCTTCCCTACCGTCATCCAGTGAGCCCGCGCCTCTTCCATTGCATTTTCATCAAGTGGTTTTATTTTTTCTTTCCATCTGATCTCTTCCATCTGTAAGTCTAATCTCCTGTCTCTTTGATCTGTCTTTGTCAGCTTTTTACTTGTTTCTGTAAGTTCTACACGCTTCTACAAAGCGTTCGACCACTTTTGGGTTGGAATAAAGGTATAAATGCGGAAATCCTGCAAACAGATTTCCCTTCATATGAACTGCCTGCCATTTTCTCACACCATCCGGCTTTACGGCAAGTGTATCCTCTCCGTTTTCCGTAGAATCCCAATAATGGAACTCATGCGCCCGGATCTTCTCCCCCTTTTTCATATACACTCCGTTCATTTCCGCAGTCAGCTCAATGTATCCGAATCTGGTAAGCCGTCCTTTTTTGATCCCTTTTCCCGGAAGTGCACCTACCATCGGATAGTGCTTTCCATCTTCCCCTTCCAACTCTTCTGTCAGATATAGAAATCCTCCACATTCTGCAATACATGGAATTCCATTTTCAATCTGCTTTCTTACATCTTTTCGCATAGCTCTGTTTTCTGCCAGATGTTTCGCACAAAGTTCCGGATATCCACCACCAAATAAAAGGCCGTCTAAATGTTCCGGAAGCCTTGTATCCTCCAAAGGACTAAACGGAATGATCTCACATCCAAGCTCTTTTAAAAGCTCAATATTATCCTTGTAATAGAAACAAAAGGCCCGGTCACGCGCTACACCGATACGCACCTTTCGTCCGGTCTCTTCCTGTTTTGCCTTCACCGGATGACACTCTATTTCTTTTGCTTCCCAGGCAATTTCCAGCACCGATTCCATATCAAGTGTCTCTGTCAGAATCTCTGCTGCCCGGTCAATCTGTTTTTCCAGATTTCCTATTTCCTCCGGAAGCATCAGTCCCAGGTGCCGGCTCTCCAGATGAAAAGCATCCTCCTCCGGCACGTAACCGACTACCTGAACCTGGAATCCCATTCCCTGCAATCTCTCTTCGATCATCTTCTTCATCTTCGGATACAGCATCGGGGAAATCCGGTTCAGAATGATTCCCCGGATATTACTGTCATTCCGGTATTCAATCATTCCCTTCAATACTGCCAGGATTGTCGATGCCATACCTCTTGCCGGAACAACCAGGATTACCGGAAGCCCCAGGGTTCTCGCAACGTCATAAGTACTTGCCTGATCCGAATCCAGACTGATCCCGTCATAGTACCCCATCACACCTTCTGTCACCACAAGCTCCGCACCTTCCGCATGATGCATAAACCGCTCTTTCAAGCGCTCCCGGTCGCAAAAATACAGATCCAGATTCTCGGAATCAATTCCCAGCACCTCCCGGTGAAACATAGGATCAATATAATCCGGTCCGCATTTGCAGGCGCGTACCTTCTTTCCGGCATTTTTAAATGCTTTCATCATTGCCATTGTCACCGCTGTCTTTCCACTCCCGCTGGCAGATGCCGCGATTACAATTCCGGGAATTTTCATTCTGTATCTCCTCCGTCTGAAATAATATAAATCGGATTTAATCCGGTCATCATGTGATATCTTCCAAGCTTCTTTGACTTTGCCACATTCAGCTGTATGATTTCCGGATCTGCAAGCAGTCCTTCCTCCATCGCCTCCATCGCTTCCTTCACGGTTTCCAGTGAAATTGCATTGATCACGATACGGACATCCGGATTTTTTTTCTTTATACACTGAATAATTTCTTTTAACTGTCCTGTACTGCCTCCGATAAAAGCATGTGTCGGCATTTCCAGATCTTCCAGTGCTTCCGGTGCAACTCCTTCTATCACCTGGATCTGGTCTGTCCGGAATTTCTGCATATTCTTCCTGATCAGCTCTGCGCCCTCCGGATTCTTCTCTATTGCATAAACGCGGAGATTCTCTCCCTGAAGGGCAGCCTCTATGGACACCGAACCGGTTCCGGCCCCCACGTCATATATTACTGCATCCTTTGTAAGCTTCAATTTTGCAATGCTGACTGTCCGCACTTCCTCCTTCGTCATCGGAACATTTCCACGGATCAGCTCCTCATCTGCAAGATGAATTCCTGTTCTCTTTTCCGGCTTTGGATTCTCGATCAGAATAGTGGTAAGATCACCAAAATCTTCTGCCCGAAGCTCGTTTCCTTTTTTGATCACAATCTCTTCATCCGGATAAGACAAATGATTTCCAACCCAAACGGTTACTTGTTCCAGATGGTAATATTTCAGTTTTTCGCAGATCTCTTTTCCCGCACTTTTCCCAAGGATCAGAAATGTCTTTTCATGGTTTGCAACTGCATAGATAAAATTCTGACTTCTTCCATGCATACTGATGATCTTCGCATTCTCCCAACTCTTTCCAACTCTTGCCGCAAGATAGATTACCGAGGAGATTCCCGGAAAAATCTGCACTTCATATCCGTTCTTTTTCAGAATATCCGCCAGCTTTTTTGCCCCGCTGTAAAAACCGGTATCCCCGGAAAACAGCACCGTACATCTGGTCTTTTCCTCCTGCTCATCCAGGATCGCTCTGATCTTTTCCGGCAGATACTCTGCATAGCAGCATTTCTTTTTTTCCCGGAATCCTTCCAGCATCCGCGAGGCTCCGATCAGCACATCACTTTCCGCAATGATCCTTCTGACCTCTTCCGTAAGCGTTCCTTTGCTTCCCATCCCGATCCCGACAAGATTTACCCGGCATTTTCGGTTTTCCACAGTTATTCCTCCAATCGATAGCCTCTCGGTGTCACCATTTTCCCATCCACATTTCTCGTCTGGCTGTTGCCGATATAAACGGTTGTAAACATATCGACCTCCGTATCCTTCAGCTCAGATAGTGTCAGAATATGTGCATCTTCGCCTTCACGTCCGATGTTCCGCACATAACCGCAGACTGTATCCGGGCTCTGGTACTCCAGAATATACTCACAGGCCTTTTTCAGGTAATCTGCCCGTTTCCGGCTGGACGGATTATACAGACAGATCACAAAATCCGCCATCGCAGCTCCGCGGATCCTCTTTTCAATCTTCTCCCACGGTGTCAGAAGATCACTCAGACTGATCACTGCAAAATCATGCATCAGAGGTGCACCAAGAACTGCCGCACCGCCATTTGCCGCCGTGATTCCCGGCACGACCTCCAGCTCCACCTCCGGATAGCCCTGTCCCATCTCATAGAGCAGACCTGCCATTCCGTAAATTCCGGCATCCCCACTGCATACCATAGCTACCGTTCTTCCTTTCATCGCCTCATCCATTGCCATCTCACAGCGGACTACTTCCTGCCGCATTGGTGTGGAAAGGTACTTTTTATCCGGAAATCTTTCCCGTATCAGTCCCGTATATACGGTATACCCGATAATAACCTCACTTTTTTCCAGTGCCTCGGACGCCTGGTATGTCATTTCTTTCTCAGCACCCGGTCCAAGACCGATTACATAGACTTTTCCAATTTTACACATTTCCTGCACCTTCTTTTCTTTTGCCCTGTCTGAACTCTGTTGTAAACTCCGGATGATATAAAAGTGATCGTTCATATTCTCCGCCAAGCACCTCACCAACCACAATCAGTGCTGTCTTTGTAATTCCATTCTCCTTTGCTGTCACCGCAAGCTCCTTCACCGCACATCTGCACACCTTTTCATCCTCCCAGGTTGCCTTGTAGACGATCGCCGCCGGAGTCTCCGGCTGATAACCGCCTTCGATCAGACGCTTTGACAATTCTTCCAGCATCCCGGTACTTAAAAAGATTACCATCGTTGCCTGGTGCGCTGCGAAACTTTCAATGGATTCTTTTTCCGGAACCGGCGTTCTTCCTGCCATCCGTGTGATCACCACAGACTGTGAAATCCCAGGAAGGGTGTACTCCGCATTCAGTGCAGATGCCGCTCCGCAAAAGGAACTGACTCCCGGGCACACTTTATAAGAAATATTCTCTTTTTCCAGAAGATCCATCTGCTCTTTGATCGCACCATACAGACACGGATCCCCCGTATGCAGCCGGACAACTTTTTTCCCCTGCTTCTCTCCGGAAATCATCACTTCCATCACTTCTTCCAGCGTCATCTTCGCACTGTTGTAGATCTGACAGTCCTTCTGACAATTCTTAAGAAGCTCCGGATTTACCAGCGAACCGGCATACACCACAATATCTGCTTCCTCCAAAAGCTTCTGCCCCCGTACTGTGATCAGATCCACAGCACCGCTTCCTGCTCCAACAAAATGAATCATTTTTCTTTCTCCTTTGCTATTACAATCGAAAAATATCCCGCATCTTCCGGTATTTCTTCTGTGCATTTGTAAATTTTTTCTCCATCCAGTCCGCAGTTCATGACCATTTTCGCCTGCTGTCCTTCCTCTTTCAGAACAGCTTTGACCTGCGCCATCTTTTTCCCGGTCTTCATAAGAACCTTCGTCCCCGGAAGCTTCAGCTTTTCTTCAATCCCGTAGGACGCCGGAAAGACATGCAGCTCCTGCCGGTTCTCCACAAGCGGGATCTCCAGCCTTGCTGCCACAGCACAAAAAGACGGAATCCCGGAGAATATCTCCCCCTGATATCCCATCTTTTTCAGTCTTTTATAAATATAAATTCCTGTCGAATACACGGTCGGATCTCCAAGCGTCAGAAAGACCAGATTCTTTCCTTCTTCCAGAAGCTCTGCCGCCCTTCTTGCACCCTCATCATGTATCTCTTTCAGGAGCTTTTTTTCTTTGATCATTGGCATGGGAAGATAAAGCCGCAGCTTCTTTTTCGTCTCCGGCTCTGCCTCACACGCAATTCGATATGCCAGACATTCTTTTGCAAATGTCTCTTCTTCTCCCTCTTCCAGTTCCGGTTTCTTTAAATCCGGACTGCCGATTGGGAGAACCAGTACCTGACATTCTTTAATCGCACGGATTGTCTTTATTGTCACAAGTTCCGGATCTCCCGGACCTACTCCTGCAAGATCAAATCTTCCTGCCATTTTTCGTCATACCTTTCTTTTATCCAATCTTCTTCCTCAATTCATCTACAAGCGACGTCTTCCCCAGAACCCCAAGCTCATCGGAAAACATCAGCGCCCCTACCTTCATCTTTTCTCCGGCACGCTTTGTCAGGTGATACTCGATCTTCTCCATCACGGTCCGCATCGTCTCTTCCAAAAGCCCTTTTGCTTCCAAAATTTCCAATGCTTCCTTCGTCGTAAAACACTCCATCAGAGCACAGACTGTCTCCCGGTCTGCCCCTGCCATTGCCGCATGGACGGCAAGCACTTCCATTCTTGCATCTGCCTGTCTGGAATGAGTATTCATTACACCTGCAGCGATCTTGACCAGCTTTCCGATATGTCCTACAAGCAGCAGGCCATCCATCTTCAGCCGCACGCCGTCATCAATCGCATCCCCGATATAATTGCTGCACTTCACCGCAAGCTCCTGGTCATATCCAAGCGTCTGCCTTAGGAAATCATTTCCATAATTTCCCGGTGTCAGATAACAATACCGGTGACCTTCATCACAAAGTATCTTCATTTCCAGGAAAATAGTCTGCGTCAGTGCCTGTTCACTCATCGGTTCTACGATCCCGGATGTTCCGAGTACCGAAATCCCGCCTTCGATCCCAAGTCTTGGATTAAACGTTTTCTTCGCAATCTCCACGCCCTCCGGAATATAGATCAGAACGTCCGCACCGCCATCCCATTCATATTTCTCAATCTGGCTTTGCACCGCTTCCCGGATCATCTGCCGTGGCACTTTGTTGATTGCTGCCTCTCCGGCTTCCTGCTCCAATACCTTCCGGGTAAAGCGCCCGACTCCGATCCCACCATCTAAGGTCATTCCTTTTTCCTTTTTTTTCGTGATCTTGGCGTAAACGAAGATCCCGTTCGTCACGTCCGGATCATCTCCGCTGTCCTTCTGAATGGCACAGCTGACAGATTCATTTTCTCTTTGGATCTCTTCTACTTCCAGATACAGTTCGATCCCTTTCGGCGTCATAAGAGATACCTGGCGGACTTCCTCCCCTGAAAAGAGCATTGCCGCTGCCGCCTTTGCCGCTGCCGCAGCACAGCTTCCCGTTGTGTATCCGCACCGCAGTTCTTTTTGATTTTTCCACACGACCTGCATCTTGTCCATTTCCATTTCGTCTCCTTAGTATTCGATGCCTTTCCTTGCCCGGATTCCTTTTTCAAAAGGATGCCGTACCATCTTAACTTCCGAAATATAATCTGCCAGCTCCAGGATCTCATCTGACGGATCCCGTCCGGTCAGAACCACTTCCAGATTGTCCGGTCTGTCTTTTAAGAACTGCACCGCCTCTTCATTCGGGATCAGTCCATACCGGTATGCCGCCATAAATTCATCGATCACAAGCATATCATAATCCCCTGTGCTGATTTTTCCCCGGATCGTATTCCACAGCCTGCCATACATCTCTCGGACTTCTTCCTGTTCCTTTTCGGAAAGTGTCTTAAAAAATCCATAGCTTTTTTCCAGATGAAGTACCTCGATCTCCGGGATCTGATCCAGAATCTTCAATTCTCCTGAAAATTCATTTTTTAAAAAACGGGCAAACAGAACCCGCATACCGCTTCCAGCTGCGCGAACTGCAAGCCCCGTTGCCGCCGTCGTCTTTCCTTTTCCATCTCCACAGTAAATGTGCAAAAGTCTATTTTTCATATGATTCCAGCTTTCCCATTTCTTCTGCAAATACAAGCAGTTCTTTCATCTTCCGGTTGGTTGTCCCAATCACAATTCCTGCATTTATCACCTTTTTACACTGCCTGATCATCTGCTTTGCCCGTTCAAATGCACGGTCACTTACCGGCTCAAATGGCTCTTCTTCGATTACGCTGACCGCCAGATGTTTTGCCAGATGATAGTCGATATCATTAGTATACAGGATTCCTGCCGAAAATGGAATCTTTGCTTTCTGAAGGTTTCGGTAAACAGGGATTCCACAGCCTCCGCAAGAGATCACAAATACTTCAGCCTCTCCTTCTGCCTTTGCAAGCTCCACACTTCCGAACACCGGATCAAAATGCCCGTTGTCGATCTCATAAAGTTTCTGGATAAAATCTTCTTTAAAAATCGCCTCCGGCTCTCCATAACCGAAAATCGTATCTCCTTTAACGCAAAGGATCTTGTCCGAGATCTTCTGTGCCAGATCGATCTCATGAAGTGACATAATGACCGTGATCTGCTTTTCTTTCGCCATATTTTTCAAAATAGTAAGCAGCTCCAGCTTATAACGGATATCCAGAAAAGAAGTGGGTTCATCCAGGATCAGGACCTCCGGTTCCTGACAGATCGCCCTGGCCAGAAGGATCCGCTGTCTCTGCCCGTCACTGATCGCCTCAAAACTTTTTTCTGCGTATTCTGTTGCATGGACAATTTTCAGTGCTTCCCGTGTCTTCTTTTCATCTTCACGGGTTAATATCCCGAGCCGTCCCGTGTAAGGATACCGTCCTGCTGCTACGACCTCATAGCAGGTCATCAGCTCCGGCTTTGCCCGCTGTGTCAGCACCACTGCCATCCTGGTTGCAAGCTCTTTGTAAGATAAGTCTTTCAGATTCTTTTCACCGATCGTTACCTTACCTCCAATGAGCGTAAGCTGCTTGGTAATACTTCTTAAAATCGTAGATTTCCCAGAACCGTTTGGTCCGATCAGTGTCAATATCTCACCTTTTTTAATCTCTGTACAGATATCATGGATCAGTACATTTCCATGATATCCGACAGAAAGATCTTTCATCTGAAAATAGCTGTCACTCATATTTATTTCCCTTTTCTTCCTTTTATCATCATGAAAATTACGATCGGTGCACCAAAGATCGAAGTCACGGTACTGATATTCAGCTCCAGTGGTGCAAATGCCATACGCGCGATCAGATCACATCCCATACAGAATACCGCCCCGCCAAGGAATGTTGCCGGTATTACAACCAGCGGTTTTGCCGTCCCGAGAAGATGCTTGATCAGGTACGGAACTGCGATTCCAACGAATGAGATCGGCCCTGCAAATGCGGTCACACATGCGGAAAATACACTTGAGAGCAGGATCAGAAGCACCCGGAACACACGGATATTGACACCCATGCTCTGCGCATACATTTCCCCAAGCTGATACGCTCCGATCGGCTTTGACAGAAAAAAGGTAAGGATCAGTGTGATTCCTACCATAAGCGCTGCTACCTTTACATTGCTCCAGCTCATACCGGAAAAGCTTCCCTGTGACCAGCCGTGCAGATTCACGATATCTGAATCCTCCGCAAAAGTCACAACAAAATCAGTTACTGCCGAGCAGATATAACCGATCATGATTCCGCCAACCAGAAGGGTTGCCATATTCCGTATCTTCCTTGCAAGAAGCAGGATAAATCCGATAGAAAGCATGGATCCGGTAAATGCTGCAACAATCAGTACATAGGATGATACAGAGGTATAATATTTTAAAAAGATGATCATCGCCAGAGCGACCATCATCTTTGCCCCCGAAGAAATCCCCAGTACATAAGGACCTGCGATCGGGTTGGAAAAAAATGTCTGCAATAAAAATCCGGAAAGGGCAAGCGCCCCTCCCAGAATCGCTGCCATCAGAACACGCGGAAGACGGATTTTCCAGATAATGTTCATCTGCACCTGTGTTCCTTTTTTCAGAAACAGGATCCGTAAAATCTCAGGAACCGAGATCTGTACATTTCCGGTATTGATGTTCAGCACTACGATCATGCAAAAAGCTGCTGCCAGCACCGCAAATACTCCCAAATATCTTGTATTCCTTTTCCAGTTATTTTTCATTCCTGCCTGTCCCATTTTCTTCTCCGTTTTCTATTTTACATGGTATAAAAATGTCATCTTGCTTTCATCGCCGCCTGTCAGCATCAGATTCATATCCGTGATCAGTTCCCCGACGATATCGGTTGCCTGATACAGATATTTACCGGTACACCATACATTTCCTTCTTTGACTGCTTTGAAATCAGAAAAAAGTGCATCTTTTTCTTCCAGATCCTTTACACTGTTGATTGGATTATCAATACTTGAATTATAAATCAGATAATCTGCATCCGCCGCCTGTGCGTAAAACTCTTCCATTGTAAGTTTTACTGCTGAAGTATTACTGTCATCGCCGGTCAGATCATCGAATACATATCTTCCACCGGCAAGTTCGATCATTTTCGGAATATAATCATCACTTCTTCTTACTACCACCGTTCCGTCACTGCTTACATAGAAAAATGCAACCGTCTTCTCGGTATTCTTAAAATCTTTGAGCGCATCGACATTTTCCACCTGCTTTTCAAAAAATGCATCCGCTGCATCTTCTTTATTCAGCATTGCTGCATAAAGTTTGATCCATTCCGTTCTTCCAAGAGGATGCGATTCATAGCTGGACCGGTCGATCATCACCGGGATATCCAGAGATTCGATCATCTCCTGTACCTTCGGTGTGTGAAGGATCATGGTCGATTCGATGGCAAGATCACAGTCCTCATCTACCAGCATCTCATAATCCGGTTCACTGTATTTCCCGGCAAATTTCATTTTCCCGTCTTCCATCGCTTTGACCGCATTCTCAATGTACCATCCGGAAGCCTGGGTACCTGTCATTGTGATATTATCCAGAGAATCTATCGCATTAAAAAGTGCCATCGCAGATGTCGCCGCAAGATAAATATGATCCAGCGGCTGCTGAAGGATCACGTAATCCTCATCAGCTCCATCCGGCACATCCTGGTCCTCCGGGACGACCAGAAATTTTGCATCGTCTTTGATATCGATCATCTTATAGCCGTCTTTGTAGTAATATACCTGAAAACCTTCGGCGTATTCCAGATCCATCGTGGATTCATAGGTGAGTCCGTCAATCTCCGGACCTTTTTTTTCTTTGGCACTTTCTTTCGTACTGCTGCTTTCTGTTTTTTTTGTATCTGTTGTATTCTTTTTCGTCTGCCCGCATCCGGTCAGTGCTGCCGTCCCAAGCAGCACTGTACTTAAAAGAATACACCCCAGACGCATCGTTCTCTTTTTCATTTTCTACCTCTGTATGTAACAAATATGGTACATGATCTCTTTATCTGCCGGAAATTCCGTCTGATTTTCCTTTAAAATCATGTATCTAGTTCTCTGTAGCAGAATCCGCACTGTCTGTCAGGCCAAACACTGCCTCGTAAACCTTGCTCCACTCTGCTTTTGCATCATCCTTTTCCTCATCTGCTGACCGGTCAACGATCATCGGAACATCCAGAAGAACAAATTTTTCTGCCAGCTCTTCGTATCTCTTCTGCTGATCCTCTACAGACATTTTCTTCTCGTTCTTTTCGTCCGGAAGAATTTTATTTGAAAGAATCGCAAGATCACATTTGCTCTTCATCAGCTTTTTGTTTTCCGGTTTCTTATAGGTTCCTGCATAGATGATCTTCTTGGCTTTCATTGCTTTTGCAATGCCTTCTACCTTACAGTTCTTCTGTTTTACACCTACTGATGTAATCTGGTCTGTTGCATTCAGCTTATCCAGGATTTCCAGTACTTCCTCAGAACCTACATATGCAGACTTCTTTGGCTTCTGGATCACGATCATTTCTTTGTCCAGACCTGCCGGAATCTCTGCATCTTCCGGGACGATCAGATAACGGACGATCTTTGCTTTGTAAAGCGCAAGCTGTTCTTCCTGTGCCGGTGTCAGTCCGGAATCTGCAGTGTCTTCTTTATCCGTACTTTCCTTGCTCTTGCTGTCTTCTTTTGCATCCTTCTGTTTCTGGTCGATTTCAAGAAGGGTAATGCCCTGATCATAATGATAGATCTTGAAGTACTCTGCATGCTCTACCTTTGTCTCAGACTGATAAGAAAGTCCCATGATCTCCGGCGCTTTCTCATCCAGTGTATCTGCACTTAAATTGGTCTCTCCACTTACTGTAGTTCCGTCTGCTTTTGCTGCAGCACTTAAGTAAATGAAAATCGAATAGCTGATTTCATGCGCTGTTGACATCTTGGTTGTCATACCGATGATCGTATTATTTTTATTTAATTCTACCGGAATAACAAATGTAGACGTACTGCCGGTTGCTGTCGGATAATAGGTATTTCCATTCGCCTTTACATAGCCATAAGAACCACTGCTAAATACAATGGTAGCATATGCCTGACCGCCTGTCACGGTAATCTTGGTACAACTGATGCTGACCTTTCCGGTTCCGCCTGACCAGGAGAATTTATCCGGTGTATAGACACCGTCTGCAAGTGTTGTTGCACTGTTTACACGGGCAGTTCCACCATTTAAATCTGCCTCGTATTTGGATTCTTTGTCCGGGATCTGGTTTGTTCCTGTATTGCCGGAAATGGTGCCGGTTCCGGAGTTGGTGTTCTGGCTGGTGTTATTTCCCTGGTTAGTGTTGCCATTATTATTGGTATTTCCATTTGCTGAGCCATTGCTGTCCAGATTTTTCATGCCTGCTGAGGCGAATGTAATAACATAATCATACCATTTCTTTCCTTTTTTGCCATATGCCGCGATCTGAATTCCTGTATCTAATAAAGAAACTGGAACTGTAAAAGTATGAACCCCATTCTTTTCTCCACAAGATATCCTCTTTGACGGATCAGCAAGCATTGCTTCTGCAGAGTTTCCCATATATACTTGCGTATATCCTGTTCCACTTAAAGTAAGTTCTGCAACCATCTCTCCGTTTTTGGATGTAAGAGTACAGTCTGTTACTTTGAACATAACCTGTTCTCCCTTAAGTGTTTTCGTGTCTACATTTACTTTATAAGTTCCATCACTTACCTGAACATATTTACTCATTCCTTCTGTCTTGAATGTTAATGTACGATCATACCAGTTACCACTTTTTTCCCCATGCGCTGCAATCTGAATCCCAGTATTCATGCTCTCCACTGGCACTGTAAATACATATTTTCCTTCTGCGTTTACAGAATACCCAATCAGTTGATCTTCCGAAGCACTTGCCGCAGCTTCCTTACTTCCCATATATAACTTATCGTATCCGGTTCCACTAAGTGTAATATCTGCCTGCATTTTACCACCAACAGAAGTCAGTACGCAGTTCACTACACGAAACATTCCACTATCTGAAACTGCATCAACATCCACCACATATTTTCCAGTATCCAGTACATTCTTGTCCTCATTTCCCGGTTTCTGGTTTTCGCCGCTTCCGGTTCCCGGTTTGCTCTCTCCTGAATTGCCTCCCTGTTCAGGATTTTCTGTGTCGTCTTTTTTATTTTCTGCTGACGATGAGATATGAAGCGTGTAATCTCCGTCTGCTTTCCTACTCACCCAACCTCTCTCTTGGCTATGTGGTACAAAGGCAACATCCGTTCCATCTGCTGACAATGGAAGTTCAAACGTAAATAAATACCCTTTGCTTGTTCCCGTTCCAACTATCGCCTTTTCGTCTTTCCGTTCAACTGTATCAGCTTTACTTCCAATATAAATTTTATTGTAAGTTGTATTCTCTGTTTTTATCGAAACTTTCAGGTGATCATTTTCTTTTACAACAGAAGACAGTCCAACCTTAAACATTGCAAAATCACTGGTAACATTTTTCGCTTCCTGCGCCTTCACTTCCCCGGCATTTCCCGCTGTTTCTTTCGACTTAACCTTCTGCTCCTCTGCAGCCTTCTCTTCGCTTTTTCCGTCTTCGCCCGCTTCTTTCTTCTCTGCCTCGGTTACATTCCCTGTTGTCGCATTTTCTCCTGCTTTCGGCTCTTCCTGACTCTTCTGATTCTCGTCCGTTCCCTGCCCGGCAGTCGTTTCTTCTTCCTGTCCAGTCACTTCTTCAGCCGGCTGCCCTGTAGCATCTGCCGCACCAATTTCCCCGTCCGTTACTTCTACGGTCTGCTGACCTGATTCTGTATTTTCTACTCCTGCTACTGCACTGTCCTCAGCGTAAGCATAAGAAACCGGTGTAACCGACATTGCAACTGCCATGAAAAGTGCAAGAAACTGTTTTGAATCTCTCTTCATAATCTAACTCTTCCTCCTGATGTCCTGATCTTCTGTCGCTTGACGGCTCGATGATGTACATTCGCCAAATTCAGCTCCTTGTGCAAGCACAAATATGCACTTGACTCATCGTATGCACAAAAAAATCTGCTTCCTTTTTCCTGAAAGCAGACTTCACCTACACCCTCTGCCACCGGAACTATTCTCCGTATATATGGCAGCACAAAAATCCTGCTTTCATACTCTGTATGAAGCAAGATATCATTTCTTTGTGTATGTAAACGCGCTTTCATCGGAAGCAATTTACTCTCTTTCAGCAGGTCTCCTGGCTTATGGATCTTAACAAAGCTGCACCTTCTCACATTTTTATGCAATGGCATGCCGCCGCTTTGCTCCTCATTTACAGTGACCGGATCGCTCAGGACTTTCACCTGATTCCCTTTTAAGCCGACCAGAAATTTTTCTGTCGGGCACTGAAAAAGTACCTTTATTTTTTCTTACTCACTATAACAGATATGTTTCTTCTTGACAAGAGTCATCTTTCCTGGTTTTTTCCCCTGTTTTTTCCGAACCCCATTAAAAATCCCGGAAGTTTTTGTTTCAAAATCGGCACCTTAATGACTATATGTTTATAATAATTTCATACCGCTCTTTTACATATTTATATATAGAAAGCGAAGGGTATCGAAATAAGCAAAAAAGTACCAGTGAATGTATGGAAATTCTCTAAAATGAAACAATGCAGCCGCCAGATCGACGACTGCATTGTCTTATGCTCTTTTTCATACAATTTTATTTTTTCGCTGCCTCAAAATTACGATGAAGTAATTCGTGGGTTTTACCTTTCAAAAGTCCATCATATAATGACAGAATCAGCGGATTCTCGTTCGACTTCTTGATCTGCGTATTGATATCGGTATCATACAGACCTTTGCTTCTGGCTACCCTGCTTCTCGGACCTGCCGGGACTGGCTGTCCGCCGCCCATGATACATCCGCGCCTGCATGCCATAACCTCAACAAAATCATAATGTACTTCGCCCTTCTGGATCTTCTTCATCAGCGCATCTGCATTTCCAAGTCCACTGACAACAGCTGCATGGATAGTACGTCCGTTGTAATCAAACTCTACTTCTTTCAGCCCTTCTTCTCCACGAACTCCACTGAATTTGATCTTATCCATTTCCACACGGTTATGTCCTTCACGAAGGCGCCTCAATACGGCTTCTGTCACACCACCGGTTACTCCGAAGATCACACCTGCACCAGATCCGATACCAAACGGCATATCGGATGCTTCGATCTCCAGATTTTCAAAGCGGATACCGGATTTCCGGATCATTGTGATCAGTTCTGTTGTAGTCAGTACATAATCAATATCCTGTTTTCCATTCGTAGAAGATTCCGGTCTTAAAATCTCTTCTTTTTTTGCAGTACACGGCATGATCGATACAGAGACAATTCTCTTTCCACCATTCTTTTCCGGATCCTTATAGTATTCACGTATCACAGAACCAAACATCTGCTGCGGTGAACGACAGGTTGACAGATTTTTTGCCAGATCCGGATAACGGTTCTCACAGAATTTTACCCATGCCGGACAGCAGGATGTAAATAATGGAAGGTTTTCTCCGGATGCAAGTCGTTCAAGAAGCTCTTCAGATTCCTCGATCACCGTAAGGTCTGCACCATAAGAAGTATCATAAACTTCATCAAATCCTAGGCGGTGCAACACATTGACGAGTTTTCCCATCACATTTTCCCCTCTCGGAAGACCGAACTGATCGCCGACTGCAACCCGGACTGCCGGTGCGATCTGTGCGATCACCTTTGTATTCTTATCTGCAAGAAGATCCCAGATCACTTCGATATTGGTATTGATACTGATCGCACCCGTCGGACAGACAACCCTGCACTGTCCACAGTTTACGCAGTCTGTCTCTGCAATCTTTTTGTTAAATGCCGGCGTTACCAGAGCCTTCGTTCCCCGGTATGCAAAATCAATCGCATTAACAGATTGTACGTTGTCGCACATACGGACACAGTCACCACAGAGAATACATTTATTCGGGTCACGCACAATTGACGGTGAACTGAAATCCAGTGGATACTGTTCTTTTGTATTTTCAAATCGGACGGTTGTAACACCCATACGGTGTGCCAGCGACTGAAGCTGACATTCTCCACTCTTGATACAGGTTGTACAGTCTCTGCAATGTGCAGCAAGTAAAAGCTCCAGGATCATCTTACGATATTTCATAAGACGCGGAGTATTTGTGTAAATGACCATCCCATCTCTTGGCGGTTCTGAACAGGATGCAAACGTCTTTCCTCTCTCATCTTCTACGGTACACAAACGACAGGCTCCATACACAGACAGTTCTGAATGGTAGCAGAGCGTCGGTATATCTATATCTGCATTACGGATGACAGAAAGTACATTCGGCTCATCTGTAAATTCTACCTTCCTTCCATCTATTGTCATATATCCCATGACTCATTCCTCCTATTTCTCGATATGAATTGCTTTAAACGGACACTGTTCCATGCAGGCTCCGCACTTGATACATTTCTCCTGATTGATATGATAAGGAGATTTCAGCACGCCTTCAATTGCGCCTGCCGGACAGTTTCTTGCACACTTTGAGCAGCCCTTACATATCTCCGGATCGATCTGGAATTTACGCAGATTTGAACAGACTCCTGTCCGGCAGCGTTTCTCGTTGATATGTTCCAGATATTCCTCTTCAAATGCATTCATGGTACTGATAACCGGCTTCGGTGCGCTCTTTCCAAGTCCGCAAAGTGCCGTACTTTCAATCATATCTGCCAGTTCACGAAGCTCGTCCATATCGGATGGTTTTCCATTTCCTGCCACAATACGCTCCAGGATTTCAAGCATTCTCTTTGTACCTTCACGGCAAGGAACACATTTTCCACAGCTTTCTCTCTGTGTAAAACTCATGAAGAACCTGGCAACCTCTACCATACAGGTATCCTCGTCCATGATAACCAGACCGCCCGAACCGATCATTGCCCCGATCTTCGCCAGTGAATCAAAGTCCATCTTACTGTCCAGCTGATCTTCGGTCAGACATCCACCGGACGGACCTCCGATCTGTACTGCTTTGAATTTCTTGTCATTCTGGATTCCACCGCCGATGTCATAAATAACTTCGCGCAATGTAATTCCCATTGGTACTTCGATCAGTCCCGTATTTCTTACATTACCGGTCAGTGCAAATGCTTTCGTTCCGGGACTCTCCGGTGTACCGATTCCTTTGAACCAGTCTGCACCATTTATAACGATCATCGGAACATTGGCATAAGTTTCTACGTTATTAAGAACAGTTGGTTTTGCCCAGAGTCCCTGCTCTACTGTACGTGGCGGTTTTACTCTCGGCATTCCACGTTTTCCTTCAATAGACGCAGTCAGTGCACTGCCTTCTCCACAGACAAATGCACCTGCACCACGGTTGATATGTAAATGAAAACTGAAATTGGTTCCTAGAATGTTGTCTCCTAAAAGTCCGATTGCCTCTGCCTGGCTGATCGCTGTCTTCAGTCTTTCAATCGCAAGCGGGTATTCTGCACGTACATAGATATATCCTTCCTGTGCCTGTACTGCATATGCCGCGATCATCATACCTTCAATCATACGGTGTGGATCGCCTTCCATAATGCTTCGATCCATAAATGCACCCGGGTCACCTTCATCACCATTGCAGACCACATAGCGGAGCTTTTCTTTCTGAGAAGCAACCTGCTGCCATTTTCTACCGGTACGGAATCCGGCACCTCCACGTCCACGCAGATTCGAATCATAGATTGTCTGGATCACTGCTTCCGGTGTCATCTCAAAGAGTGCCTTTTCGATTCCGGCATAAGCACCGACCGCCATTGCACCCTCAATATGCTCTGCATCGATATGTCCGCAGTTCTTCAGTACCAGTCTGGTCTGCTTTGCGTAGAACGGAATCTCTTCCTGTGACGGATAAGTCACTCCATCCATCTTGTAGAGAAGTCTTTCTACCGGTCTGCCACCCAGGATTGTTTCGTTATAAATCTCTTCGCAGTCTTCCAGTTTTACTTTAATATATAAATAATTATATGGCTCAATTCTTACCAGAGGTCCCATCTCACAGAAGCCATGACATCCACTCTTCATAACCTTTGTATGTGCGATTTCTTCCCCGATCTTTACTTCTACCCCTGTATGATCTTTTGTCAGTTCTTTTAACTTTTCATAAATCTTGCCTGATCCACTTGCCAGACATCCGGTTCCCCCGCAAACCAGTACTCTGCAGTCAGCCGATTGTTTCTTCTGACATTCAATACGATATTCCTTCAGTTCCGTTCTGTTTTCAATTTTCATTTTCTTCACCTCTCAGTTCTTCAAGAAGTTTGATTACCTTCTCCGGTGACATCTTCGGATGTACTTCATCATTAACCGTGATCGCAGGTGCAAGTCCACAGGCACCAAGGCAGGATACAGTCTCTACCGTAAAAAGCATATCGTCTGATGTATGCTTGTGCTCATTTAACCCCAGCTCTTTATACAGCGCTTCCAGAATCGGAATGGATTTACGCACATGACAGGCTGTTCCGTCACAGACCTTGATCACATACTTTCCTTTCGGTTCAAATGAAAAATTCTCATAAAAACTTGCCACACTGTACGCTTTTGCCTCTGTAATCCCGATCTGTTTTGCAACATAGGTAAGCAGTTCCGGTGGAAGATAACGGTATTCCTCCTGAATATCCTGAATGATCGGTATCAGTGAGCGTTCCTCCCTTGTATGCATGGCAATGATCTCATCCGTTTTCTGATAATAAGATGCATCTAACATTCCATTTCCTCCTTCGTCATATTGTACATTTTCTTCTTATTATTCTATTATTTTTATGACATTATAACATACATCTATAGTTTTCGTTTATACGTTTCATATATGATAGCTATATATTTTCCAATATATGATAATATAAGAGTAAAAAGTATTAGTATTTATGAATAGACGGATAAATGTGTACCCAGCTCCTCAAATGCACAAAAAAAGCAGAATAGATATATCTTGGTTCGATATATCATTCTGCTCTCATTTACATCATTTCACGAATTGTTTCTTTTAAATGCTCAATAAATTCTCTTTCATACAATTTTTTCTGATAACCCTTTTTGTAGATCAGCACATCCCGGATCATCTGTCCGGAAAATCCGGCATGCTTCTGCACCAGATTGTACTTTTTCCTTATTTTTTCCGGTACTGGCGATACCCACATATAACTGTTTTTTACTTCCCGTAAAATATCAAACTGACTTCCCCTTTCAAAAATATAAATTTTATTGTGTGGATGAAGCGACTCTCCATTCTCACTCAGCTCAGTGTATTCTCCGGTCGGAAGTTTCCAGTCCCCATGCAGGATTTCCACACCATCTTCCAGTTCTTCTCTTGTCTTTAACTCCCTCTTTGCAAGATCACCATCCGCAGAAGTTAGGATCACATACGGAAGCTCTGCTAAAAGTTCTGCATTCAGTCCTTTCAGATCAAGAAGCGACTGAAAATAAGATTCATTCTCGCACAGATACCGGATGATCCCCATAGAATACCCGTTCTGCAACACATTTTCAATGGCATGCATAGAACTATTTTCCTGAAATTCTGCTTTGATCGCCGTTTCCTTGCTCTGCATTCCAATAAACTCTGCAAATGTACTGGAAATGTAACTTGCCCTCGGAACAGTAATCTTAAATGAGAGATTTTCTTTCCCCAGATCACTGCAGTCCCTTTTCATTTCCTCTATCTCGTAAATGATCCTTTTGGCATACTCCAGAAATTTCTGTCCTTCTCTTGTCGCCTTAACCCCTTTTGAGGACCGCTCAAAGATAGAAATTCCAAATTCCCGCTCCAGATGCTTGATCGCCTTACTAAGATTTGGCTGCGCCACATAAAGTTCCTTCGCCGCCTTTGAGATTGACCCACTCTTTTCGATTTCAACTACATAATGCAAATCTGTCAGATTCATCTTCCCCATCTGCCTTTCTGATCTCTGACTTTATCTCCCCATAACTATTTTCTGAACTTTTATTACAGATTCTTTTCCAGCCATTTACAAACTTCTGAAAATGTTCTGCCTGTTTCTTTTGGTCTTCCTACCGCAACAAGAACTGCCCCGGTTTCCTTTGCTGCCTGTACCTTTTCTCCAAAGCCTCCGGCTTTTCCCGATTCTTTGGTCACAAAATATTTCGCACCTGTCTGATGGATCGTAGCCACGTTCATCTCCTTTGAAAATGGTCCCTGCATTGCAATGAGATGCTTTCCTTCAAAGCCAAGCGCGACCGACTCCATAACCGCCTGCTCCGTAGAGAGGACTCTCGCAAAGCAACGCTCTTTATAATCCGTAAGCTTTGTATATTTTATCAGTTCCTTGCTTCCGGTGGTAATCAGGATCTTTCCTTCTGTATTTTGCAGATATTCCACCGCATCTTCAACCGACTGCGCCCAGATCACCCTATCCGCTTCATCCGGCACTGCTTCCATCTCCTCCCGCAGGCAACGCAGATACTTCACACCTGAGATTTCGCAGGCCCTTCTTATCTCTCCAGTCACAAGCTGTGCAAAAGGATGGGTTGCATCGATCACCAGATCGATCTGCTTTTCCTTTATCATCTCTGCCATCTGCTTCTGATCCATACGTCCAAAAAAGACTTCCGCATTCTCATGCTCTCCGGTACATTCTTTTCCATATTCGGTTGCGGCACTGACATAAACTTTTACATTTCTTCCATCCAGAAATTCCGTAATCCGCCTTCCCTCTGTTGTCCCTGAAAATATTAAAATCCGCTTCATATTCTGATCCTTACCTTCTTTTCTGCCACTGCTATTGTCACCCGGTTCATGCACTGCTTCGGCATCAGAAGCCTGCCATCCTCTCCGGCCGCAAGGATCGCCGCCCGCTCACAGACATTGTCCACACCTGTGACCTTCCGGACAAACTCCGAATGAGAGCTGACACATTTAACCTTTCCCAACTCTTCTGCTGAAAACGTGTAAAATGGAAGCTTCCACTTTGCCGCATAAGAAAGTAATCCCTCTTCTTCTTTTTTCAGATCAATACTGTCGATCTCAATAACTTCCTTTTCTGTAAATCCAAGGATCTTTTTTGCCTCATTGACCGCACTTTGGATCTCTTCTTCGGAAATCCCTTTGCGACATCCGATTCCCAGCACCAGGTTCTTCGGCGGAAGGTCCAGAATCGTCTCTTCTTCCCGTCTTTCGCCACTTCTTCCTGCAATCCGGATTCCATATGGATAGTTTCTAAGAAACTCTTCTGTTTCACATAGCTTTAATTCCTCCGGAAGCTTTCCTTCTACTGGAAATACACTATAAAATCCAATCTTTTTCCCATCCAGAACCACAGCTGAGATCTCCTTTGCCTTTTTCCGGTCTGTCAGTACCAGATCATTGCTTTTTGCAAATACATCTACCGCAAACTTTTGTTCCACATCCGTTGCTGTAGTAAGTACTGCCTGCGCATTTATTTGCTCCGAGATTTCCTTTGCAAGCTCTACAGCTCCGCCCACATGTCCCGACAGAAGCGGAATCACATAGCTTCCTTTTTCATCCAGCACCAGAACCGGCGAATCGGTAAATTTGTCCTTCACGTGAGAGGCGATCATCCGCACTGCGATTCCTGCTGCCCCGATAAAAAGCAAAGCCTTCTCTCCCCAGAGGCTGCCTATCCAGCTTTTCTTATCTTCCGGAAAAGCATGAAATCCGTATAATCTGCAAAACCGTGTCAAAGTATACACTTCGACACGGTATCCGCTTTGTATGAAATTCTCTCTGACTTTGCAGGCCATCTGACAGCCTGCATCTGTAAAACTCAAGATTACAATTTCCATAAACTTTAGTATTTCTCCATCTGCTCCACGTTCAGTACAAAAATCGTACTTCCGCCTACCTGCACATTGATCGGAACGGATGGTGCTGCGCTCATGCTGCTCTGTCCTGAGATCAATGCCGGGTTTGCATAAGTGATCGTCTTTCTTTCGCCAGAATTCTTCTTGATGATCTTAAGTGCTTCTTCTACCTTCTCATCATCCACTACGACCATGATCGTGGTATTCTTTTTCTTCAGAAATCCACCGGTTGTAGCCAGCTTTGTTACCATGTATCCGGCAATATTCAGTTCCTCTATCGTTTCCAGTTCATCATCCTTATGCAGGATTGCCATAATCATCTTCATACAAAAACCCTCCTGTCTCATCTGGCTTTTGATGCCAGATCCCTTTTTCTTTTATTTTACCGCATTTAGCTGGAAAGGTAAACGAAAATGTTGCATTTTAAAAGATTAGTTGAAATCTAAAATAAACTTTAACTTTGTGCATTAACTGTTACAATAATCTTCTTCAATCCTGCCATCAAGTATCCGGATCACCCGGTGTGCCTGACTGGCGATCTCTTCATCATGTGTGATGATAATAACCGTTCTGCCTGACCTGTGCAGTTCTTTCAGGATTTCCAAGATCTCCTGTGTTGACTTCGTATCCAGATTGCCGGTCGGCTCATCGGCAAGAATGATCGGCGGTTTTGCGGCAACCGCTCTTGCCACCGCAACTCTCTGCTGCTGTCCTCCGGACATTTCATTCGGCTTATGCTTCATCCGGTCTTCCAGTCCGACACTTTTCAGGGCTTCCATCGCAAGCTGCTTTCTCTCATTTTTTGACACCCCGCGGTATACCAGCGGAAGCTCTACGTTTCCAACTGCATCCAGATTACTGATCAGGTTGAATCCCTGGAAAATGAAACCGATCTCTTTATTCCGCACATCTGCAAGCTGATTATCTGTCATACTCGCCACATCCTGCCCGTCCAGAACATACTTGCCGGAAGTCGGTGTATCCAGACAGCCGAGCATATTCATCAGCGTTGATTTCCCCGAACCTGAATGTCCCACAATCGCAACCAGGTCTCCTCTTTCGATATCCAGATCGATCCCGTCAAGCGCACGGACTTCATTCTCACCCGGATTGTAGATTTTCTTCATATTTTCTATATGAATCAATGCCCCCATAAATGTTCTCCTTTTCTTTTCGCTCTACTTTATGTTCCTGTTTTCAATATACCTTATTTTGAATCCAATCACAATGCTATCCTCCTGGCATCATGAATTCTTAAGAATTTCCATTGAAAACATCTTTAAATTTCCTTCTTTATAAAAATTATCAATTATACATCTCGTTTAAAAACACTTATGATAAAACTATCAGTTATAAAAAAGGAGATTTGAAAATGACCAATTTAAAATTACCGGAAGATTTTGAAACCTATCCGGAAGCAAGAAAGAATGCTTTTCTGAAAATGAAAGAACTGAAAGAGTCCGGGCGCAGAATTGTCGGAGTTTTCTGTACCTACACCCCATGGGAACTGATTGAAGCTGCAGACGCAGCTGCAGTTGTACTTTGCGGAATCGGAGATGACAATATCCCGATCGCAGAGACCAGACTGCCACAGAACCTTTGTCCTCTGATCAAGGCAAGCTATGGTGCTGCTCTCGCTGACCGCTGTCCATTCTTCTATTTTTCGGACATGGTACTCGCAGAGACAACCTGTGATGGCAAAAAGAAAATGTATGAACTGATGTCTGAGCTTAAGCACTGCCATATTATGCAGCTTCCGCCAGGAAAAACAGGCCGCGGTGCGCTGGAATTCTGGAAACAGGAGGTAATCAGCGTCAAAGAAGATCTGGAGGATTTCTATCACATAAAGATCACAGATGAACAGATCCGCAAAGCGATCCATCTTCGCAACCGGGAACGCAAGGCCGTCCTTGACTTCTTTGAGATCGGACGCTTAAAGCCGACTCCGATTACCGGTTATGAGATCAACACGGTTATTTCCTCGAACGAATTCACGGTTGATCTGGAAGAAAAAATCAAATACCTGGAACACCGTACCGCCGAGCTTAAAGAGCTTTATGAAAAGGAATATAAAGGCAAACCATCCCGTCCGAGGGTTCTCATTACCGGATGTCCGACTACCGGCGTGATCGACAAAATTGTACGCCAGATTGAAGAACTCGGAGCAGATGTTGTCGGCTTTGAGAACTGTTGCGGTCCACGTGAGAAAAAAGATCCGATTGATGAGACAAAGGATCCAATCACTGCAATCGCCGAAAAATATCTTCGTGTAAACTGTTCGGTCATGAGTCCGAACCCGGGACGTCTCGAGGCACTTGATACCCAGATTGACGAATATCAGGTAGATGGTGTCGTTGAGGTTCTTCTGCAGGCATGTCATACCTTTGCCATTGAATCCGATGCGATCCGCACCTTTGTCACCAAAGAAAAAGGACTTCCGTATATTGCGATCAATACAGACTATTCTTCCGGTGACCAGGCACAGATCAATACAAGACTCGGGGCATTTATCGAAATGCTCGGTTAAAAGAAAATCCGGTGATCTTTCCTTTGATCACCGGACTTCTTTTTTCTCTTTTTGACAGAACCATTTAAGCTTCTTCTTTCCCTTCAACAAGGCTGTTCAGTTTCTTGTTAGCCAGGAAGATAAGTGCTGTAAATACTAACATAATGACTGTGATTCCAACAAATACAGGGAACACATCAAATTTTTCAATAAATGCCTGTACAAACGGGCTTAACTTGTTTGCCCCAAATGTAGAAATTGCGATAACTCCCATCAGAAGTGAGAGATATTTCTTCGGCGCATACTTACTTACAAATGCATTACGCAGCGGTGAGAAACACATCTCTCCGATTGTAATAACCGTTACAAACAGGAATGGCCAGAAAACGCTTGCTTTTACAGAAGCATCTGCGCCAACTCCGCGAACCAGTTCACATACAACCATTACTCCAAACGAAAGTCCTACAAAAAGGAAGCCAAGTGCTACTTTCTTAAACATATTCATATCGCCCTGCGGACGCTCTGCAAGTTTCTTCCAGATAGCTGCCATCACACCACCAAGAACGACACACAAAAGTCCGTTCCATGTAGTAGTAACCCATGACGGCGGAATGTCAAAAGAGCCAATACTCATCTTCACATAATCGGTCATATAAATGACAAGCGCAAGATCCTGCTGATAGTAGAACAGCCAGAAGATAACGGAGAGTGCCGATACAAGGATGATCGCTATCGTACGGTTTCTTTCCAATTTTGTAAGTGGCTGCTTGTCGTTCTTTCCATCTTCTTTCTTTTCGGTAGACCCGATCACATTTCCATTCTCATCCGTAAGATACTTGAATGGTTTCACACCCTGTCCCTGAAGGTTTTTCCAGTTCAGCACAAACCATACCAGACCAACGATGCACCAGATCGATGCCACAAAGAAGCACTGACGGAATCCAAGTACATCGCCTTTTTTGAACAAGTGGAGATACAAAAATCCGGTAAGCAGTGAACCTACGAAAGCCCCAACATTTACATAAGAATACTGAATGGAAAATGCAGCATCCAGAAGCTCTTTGTTCTGATATTGTCTTCCGATCAGAGCGTTTAAGTTTCCTTTAAAAAGACCGGTTCCAATCGATACAAGAATGATCATCAGATTGACCATTCCCGGACCTGTTGCCTTCCAGCCTACCAGATATCCGATTGCCATGATAATATATCCCAGAGAGATCGCATATCTCGCTCCCAGCCATCTGTCAGAGATAATTCCTCCGATCAGCGGTGCCATGTAGGTATACGCTGTCAGATTCGCTGCCATTACTGCCGCATCTGTTCGCTCAATACCAAGACCACCCTGTAAAGTTGCAGTGATCAGGAATAGAAGCAAGATTGGCTTTGCTCCGTAAAATGCCAGGCGTTCAAACATAAATGTGATACAACAGGCATAAAAGCCTTTTGGATGTTTTTCATTAGTCTGTGCTTTTCCCATTACTTTTTATTTCCTTTCTGTTTTGGCGACTGTCGACAATCGCCATTTCTTATAAGTAATATAGCATAACATCACCACTTTTTCAATACAGCTCATTTCTTACACTCTTTTTTTGTTATAATTCAACAAAACACAGCAAAAAAAGATGTGGAATATTACTATCCACATCTCTTCATTATTAATATTTATCCATTTACTACTATGTAAATCCTGTAACCTCTCTCTGTATCCTAGACAAGAAAATCAAATGAAAATCCTGAATCCTCTTCCGACAATCCCTGCTCTTTCAAAAGCCTTCGGATCGTTCTCATGTAATGTTCGGAAAGAACGTGACAGATCTTCTCCTTGTTCTTTTCCCTGCAGGCATCCACCAGTTCTTTATGAATCGGATACTGTCTTTCTAACACACGCTTTTTATCCGTGCTCAGGCTGAAACCCGTAACAATATTTCCATAATTCAGCTCTTTCCATGCTTTATAGAGCCTTGTCATACCAGTCATCTCTACAAGCAGTCCATGCATCTGGTTATCATAGACAAAAACATGGTCAAACTGCTCTTCATCCAGTTTTTTCATTTTTTCCAGCACTTCTTCCATCCGGCAAATGGTATCCTCCGGAACGTTTCCGCCCATCAGCTTCACTGCCATGGTTTCGTAATTCGCCCGCATAAGGTAAATTTCAAATGATTCTTCCAGTGTAATTTCTTTTACAGAGCATCCTGCATTTCTTACATATTCTATAAGCCCTTCATTCTCCAGCTGTCTAAGTGCCTCACGAATCGGAGCCCTGCTTGTCTTAAATTCCTTTGCCAGATCCTGTTCCACAATCTTCTGTCCCGGCTCCAGCTCCTGATAAATGATCCTCTTCCGGATAATATCTGCAATATTTTCCCTTAGTGTTCGATATGTTAATTCTGCCATTCCTTTTACCCAACCTTGTTACTCATTCTCTGCCATTTCGATAATCTGACACCATAATTATTATAACAGGACAGTTTCTTTCCTGTCTATAAAAAAATTAGAATGCACTCTGAATTTTACTTTTCTATCGTTCCTTGCGAAATATGCCTTCTTCCAGATTCGGAAAAACTTGCAGAGAGTTCTTCCTGAACTCCCTGCAAATACTTCTTTATACAATTTCAAACACACCATCACCTGCTGTCTTGATATGACAGCTGTAAAATTCTTTGGATGCCTCGATCAGATAACCGGTATCCTTTACACCGGAGGTCTCATAAGCCGAATGCATTGCGAGCTGCGGAAGTCCGATATCCACGGTATTCATGGATACCTGCGCCATCGCAATATTTCCCAGTGTACTTCCGCCTGCCGCATCCGAGCGGTTGGCAAAAAACTGCACCGGTACACCTGCCTTTTCGCAGATTGCCTTGAAAATCGCAATACTTACTGCATCACTGGTATATTTCTGACCGGCATGAGATTTGATCACGATTCCTTCGTTCATATAGTTACAGTTATTTACATCCGTCTTCTGCTGATAATTCGGATGTACTGCATGTGCATTATCACAGCTCAGCATAAAACTTCCGGCAACTGCACGATAGAAATCTTCCTCATCCTTTCCCAGTGCCTTATTGATCCGCCAAAGCACATCCGACAACAATGTCGATGCTGCTCCCTGCTTGGTTCCTGATCCAACCTCTTCATTGTCAAAGCAGGCAAATACATTGATATTCTTTGCATTTTCTCCTGCAAGGAAACCATTCAGTGACGCAAACGCACACTGCAGATCATCCAGCTGTGGGCAGGATAAAAATTCCTTCTCTCTTCCCCATACAGATGGCTTCATCCGATTATACAGGAACAGATCCATACCATAAATCTTCTCTTCTTCTACGCCAAGTTCTTCTGCGATCAGTTTTTTCATCTCACCTGGTTCTTTTGCCGATCCGGCAAAAACCGGAAGCATGTCTACCTGTTTGTTGATCGCACGGCCTTCATTGACTGCGCGGTCCATATGGATTGCAAGACTTGGAATCATCAGAAGATCTCTTTCTACCTTGACCAGTCTGGTCTCCATTCCACTGTCCGTCTTTACAATCACGCGCCCTGCTACCGATAACGGACGGTCAAACCAGGTAGAGCAGATCATTCCGCCATAGCCTTCTGTATTCAGAACGGTGTATTTTTTCTTCACCTCAATCTCTGCATTCTCTTTGATCTTAAAGGTCGGTGAGTCACTGTGGGACGCAGTTACATGAAAGCTGTACTCATCCAGTTGGTTTCCGACTTTAAATGCAAGAATGCTGGAATGGTTGCGGGTCACATAATATTTTCCGCCTTTTTCTATTTTCCATTTTTCCGACTCTTTCAGCTCCTGAAATCCTTCTTTTGTAAGAATATCCCGGATTGATTTTACTGCATGAAAAGCAGTCGGCGAGTTCTTTATAAATGATGTGAGTTCTTTAATTGTCTGGTTCTCCATGATGTTCCTCCTGGCATTTCAGCCCTTTATTTTCCAGATTCTTTTGCACGTTCACGCTCGGCAAACTTCGGCATGATAATTCCAAGTGCAGTCAGCACTACCGGTGTGATTACATTCATTGCAAAGGTAAATGGATCTTTGTTATACATTCCCATTATACAACAGATCAGTGTCACAAATAAACACCATCCGCCGAAAAAGTATGCGATCTTCTGATTTTTCACAAAACGGTATTCTGCCGGGATCCGGTCATATGCCTTACGAAGCGCAATGTAAGCCACAAATACCCAGGCATAACGAAGCGGCATACATACGGAATTCAGCCAGGTAAGCTGCTGAAGAACCGCTGTATGCTCAATACCTTTCCTTTAATTCTATTGAATTCCCCTTTATTCTGCAAACTGTCTAATGATATCTTTTACAATAAGGACTGCTTTATCCATTCCTTCTACCGTGATATGCTCAAATACGCCATGGAATGCATGTCCGCCTGTTCCAAGATTTGGACACGGAAGTCCTTTGAAGCTGAGTCTTGCACCGTCTGTTCCCCCACGTACCGGTGACACGATCGGTGTAATACCAGCATGCTCGATCGCTGCTTTTGCGTAATCGATCAGCTGCATGCACGGTTCAATCTTTTCGCGCATGTTGTAATAAGATTCTACAATCTCAACTTCTACTTTTCCTTCGCCGTACTTTTTATTCATCTCTTCTGCGATATCACGAAGTTTCTGTGCTCTTGCGTCAAAAGATCTGCGATCAAAATCACGGATAAAATATTTCATCTTAGTCGTTGTCACATTTCCCTGCACACTGACCAGATGATAGAATCCTTCATATCCTTCGGTTGTCTCCGGTCTTTCATTTACCGGAAGCATCTGGTGGATTTCGGTTGCAATGGTCTGTGAATTAACCATCACGTCTTTTGCCGATCCCGTATGTACGCTGACACCGTGAATAGTGATAAATGCAGTCGATGCATTGAAGTTCTCGAACTGAATCTCGCCTTCCTCATCACCGTCCAAAGTGTAAGCATAGTCAGCACCAAAACCTTCTACATCAAAATGCTTTGCTCCTCTTGCAATCTCTTCATCCGGTGTAAATCCGATGCAGATCTTTCCATGCGGAAGTCCTTCTTTGATGATCTCTTCTGCCACGGTAAGAATCTCAGCGATTCCCGCCTTGTCATCTGCTCCAAGAAGTGTGGTTCCGTCAGTTGTGATCAGAGTTCTGCCCTTTAATTCTGCAAGATACGGAAACTCCTCTACTTTCAGAATATCTCCGGAACCTTTCAGGACAACGTCCTTCCCGTCATAATTCTCAATGATCTGTGGCTTTATATTTTCCCCTGATGCATCTGCCACAGTGTCCATATGCGCAACCAGACCAAGCGACGGCTTGTCTTCGCATCCAGGAGTTGCAGGAATGTGTCCATATACATATCCCTTGTCGTCCACTCTTGCATCTGCGATTCCAAGACCTTTCATCTCTTCTACAAGCATTCTTGCCAGTACCAGCTCTCTGTCTGCTGACGGGACAGTATCGCTTGTCTCATCACTGGTTGTCCATACCGGAACGTAGTTTAAAAATCTTTCGTAAGCTCTCATGTTGTTAGGTTCTCCTTTGCTTTTCTTAGTTTCATTTTATTACAAAATTCGGAGGATGTATATTGGCGAATGTCGACAATTTGTGGGGTTTTATTTTGTTCAATATTTTTCAGGTTCTGGCTCTTCTTCGCAAAGATAAAAGTTTTCCACTTTTTCAGGGAGTGTATGTTTTCATTTGTTAATGAAATTCTATACTTTCTTGTTCTTTAGCACAATAGCTATAGCATCATTTCGTGATAGGTTTCACCATAAAGGTTTTTCCATTTGGCGATACCGTCTTCCAGGATCATGTAGCTGTGGGCGCTGTTTTCTTTTGGGATGGAGACGGAGCCTGGGTTGAGGTAGAGGTTCTCGTTTCCGAATGGTTCCCAGGCTGGTACATGGGTGTGTCCGTGGAGGAGGATATCGCCTGGCTGCATTGGGATCGGGGTCATGACGTTGTGATGATGACCGTGGGTGGCGTAGATGAGGCGGCTTCCGCACGGGATCACTGCATAGTCTGCCATGATCGGAAAATCCAGTACCATCTGGTCTACCTCTGTATCACAGTTTCCGCGTACACAGAATAATTTCTCTTTGACTTCATTTAACATTTTGATTACCTTTTTTGGTTCGTATTCCAGCGGAAGATCATTTCTTGGTCCATGATACAGGATGTCACCCAGAAGTAACAGTCTGTCCGGGCATTCTTTTTTCATCGCATCCAGCATTTCCAGACAATAATATGCGGATCCGTGGATATCTGATGCAATCATTAGTTTCATAGCTTTCGTCTCCTTCTCTTTTATCTATTTGGTAAATATTTCTGTTTCTGCAAATCTTTCACAATTATAAATATTCTGCCGTGACAGATTTCTCACACATTTTCATCTCAGACGGTGTACCGGCAAACAGCAGTCTTCCTCCTGCATCTCCGCCTTCTGGTCCTAATTCTACCACATAATCAGCGGATTTGATAAATTCTATGTTATGTTCGATAACAAAAATGGAATTTCCCTCATCCACCATCTGGTTCAAAAGCTTTAACAGACTCCTAACATTCTTGATATGCAGTCCGTTTGTCGGCTCATCAAGAATGAAAATACGACCTTTACTTCCGAGATAGGAAGCAAACTTCATTCGCTGCAACTCTCCGCCTGATAAAGTAGAAAGTGCCTGATTCAGGTGCAGATAGGAAAGTCCTACTTTTTCCAGAGGCTCCAGCGCTTCACTGATCTTTGTCCCCCGGAAGAATTCCCTTGCCTGTGCAACAGTCAGATCCATCACTTCCGCAATGTTCTTTCCTTCTACTTCGTATTGCAGAACTTCTTTTGAATACCGAAGTCCTTTACACACATCACAGGTCGTCTCGATGTCATCCATAAATGCCATATCCGATACGATCACTCCTTTTCCCTTACATGCCGGACACTTTCCTGCACCGTTAAAAGAGAACAAAGATGCCTTCTGACCGCACCGCTTTGCAAATATTTTCCGGATTTCATCTGCGACTCCCAGATAGGTCGCCGGAGTGGATCTGAGACTTGCACCTGCAGCGCGCTGGCTTACAAACACCACATCCTCTCCCATACTGCGGTAAAAGCTTTCCATCAAAGAACTTTTTCCGGATCCGGCAACACCTGCGATCACAACCAGATTTCCTATTGGAAATTCGATGGTAATGTCCTTCAGATTGTGAAGATGGATATGCTCCATCCGCCATATTCCTTTCGCTTCCCTTGCCTTTGCTTTCAGAGAAGTAGTAAGCCGCATCTCTTCTCCGGTCGGCGTATCACTCTTTAAGAGTTCCTTATAACTGCCTTCAAATAAAACTCTTCCACCGGCCATTCCCGGTTCCGGACCCATTTCCACAATGTGATCGGCCATCTCAATCATTTTCCGGTGATGCTCCACCAGAACAACCGTATTTCCACCATCTCTCAATTTTTCCAGTGCACGGCGCATCCGCTCAATATCATGATTATGAAGCCCTGCACTCGGTTCATCCAAAATATACAACAAATCAGAAAGCGAGGAATTTAGGCATTTTGCAATCTTGCATCTCTGGATTTCTCCACCAGATAAAGTAGATAACCCTCTGTCCAGAGACAGATATCCCAGTCCGATATCTATAAGTGCAGACAGTTTGGTATGCAGTGTATCCTGAATATCTTTTGCAAGCGGATCTTCTATTTGGTCAATCCACGCACATAGCTCGGATAATGGAAGTTTTATTACATCAGCAATATTTTTCCCGTCAATTTTGCAGGACAACACCTTCTGATTCAATCTTGCCCCATTACACTCCGGACAAACTCCATGACTGGTGATCGGATCCAATAGCTCCCTGTGAAGCTTTCCTTCTTCTGAATTTAAGACACTGCGGTACATCCGATGCACAAGCCCTTCATATTTCGCAGTTTTCGGCCAGCCTTCCGGTGGGTTCTTAAGACGTATCTGCGGTGAATATAAAAACAGTTCCAGTTCTTCTTCGGAATAGTCTTTAATCTTCTTATTCAGATCAAACAATCCGCTGTTTGCATAACGGATCCATCTCCACTGCCCCGGCTCAAATGCCACATAATGGATCACTTCGGCATCATTCAGACATTTATCAAAATCTACCAGCTTGTGTACATCCAGATCTGTCACTTCCCCAAGTCCGTTGCATCTTGGACAGCACCCCTGTGGATGATTGAAAGAAAAACTGTCCGAATAACCGACAAAAGGCTGTCCTACTCTTGAAAATAAAAGTCTTAGAAGTGTGTAGGTATCCGTATAGGTCCCAACTGTTGACCGCTGATTCGGAGCCGGCTTTTTCTGATTGATCACAATTGCTGCCGGCAGATTCTCGATCCGTTCCACATGCGGTCTTCCGTATTTGGGAAGATACTGTTGTACAAAGCTTGGAAAAGTATCATTTAATTCCCTGCGTGACTGCGCCGCAAGAGTATCCAGAACCAGCGAAGATTTCCCGGAACCTGATACTCCGGTAAATACTGTGATCTGATGCTTTGGTATCCGGATGGATACATTTTTCAGGTTATTCTCCGTCGCATGGTGAACAATAATCTCATTTGTTTCCATATATTTATATTCCTCTGTTTTACTCTTTCTACAGTAATTCCTGTATTTCTTATTGTATCTTTATCAAAAAAGAAAGTAAATAGCAAGTTTTGGTTGACTTTAGTATGGTAGATTGATAATATAGTGACGTGACATTTTTTGAAAGTATATGAGGAGAGATTATTATGAAAAAAATAACAGCACTTGCACTTACTTCAGCAATGGTATTATCCCTTGCAGCATGCGGAGGTTCATCTTCCGATACAAAAACTTCAGATGATTCAAAAAAAGCATCCAAAAGCGATGTAGAATACGTTCAGGACAAAGGAACCCTGGTAGTTGGAATCACTGATTTTGAACCAATGGATTACAAAGATGATAACGATGAATGGATCGGTTTTGATGCTGATATGGCAAAAGCATTTGCAAAAAGTCTTGGCGTTGATGCTGAATTTGTAGAGATTGACTGGGACAATAAAGTCATGGAACTTGACGGAAAGACAATCGACTGTGTATGGAACGGTATGACACTTACTGATGAAGTAACCAGCGCAATGGCATGCACATCCGCTTACTGTAACAATGCGCAGGTAGTGGTTGTTCCTTCTGATAAAGCAGACAAATATCAGGACAAAGACAGTCTGAAGGATCTTTCTTTTGCAGTTGAATCCGGAAGTGCCGGAGAAGAAGCTGTAAGCGGAGAAGGATATGACTACACTGCGGTTTCTTCACAGTCTGATGCCCTGATGGAAGTTGCAGCCGGAACCTCTGATGCTGCAGTCATCGACCTTCTGATGGCCGGTGCCATGGTCGGAAAAGGTACCGGATACGAAAATCTGACTCACACCGTTGAACTTACTACCGAAAAATATGGTGTTGGATTCCGCAAAGGTTCCGATCTTGCAGACAAACTGAACGAATTCTTCAAGACAAGCTACAATGATGGTTCTATGAAGAAATGCGCTGAAACCTATGGGGTTCAGGATGCCATCATTGAGCAGAAATAATATTTAAGGCAGGAACTTTTTATGGATCTGATTATGAAACAAATGCCGGTCGTAGTGTCCGCACTGAATGTCGGCTTTTTACAAACTTTAAAATTATTTATTGTGACGCTGATCGGCGCCCTTCCTCTCGGACTGGTCATTGCCTTTGGCTCCATGTCTCATTTCAAGCCTCTTAGCTGGCTTGCGAGACTGATCGTCTGGGTGATCCGCGGTACCCCGCTGATGATCCAGCTTCTGATCATCTACTATTTCCCCGGGCTGGTCTTACATAACCCGATCTGGGGTGGTGGTGAAGCAGGACGATTCCTTGCAGCAGCCGTATCTTTTATCATCAATTACGCCTGCTATTTTTCAGAAATCTACCGCGGTGGAATCCAGGGTGTTCCGGAAGGTCAGAAAGAAGCCGGTCTTGTACTTGGCATGACAAAGCATCAGATCTTTTTCAAGATCACACTTCTTCAGATGATCAAACGCATCGTACCACCGATGTCAAATGAGATCATCACCCTGGTAAAAGATACTTCTCTTGCACGTATTATCGCGCTGCAGGAGATTATCTGGGCAGGACAGGCATTTATGAAAGGCTCACATGGCATCTCCGGTGCCATCTGGCCGCTGTTCTTTACCGCTGTTTATTATCTTATTTTCAACGGTATCCTGACCGTTCTTCTCGGACGCCTTGAAAAGAAACTGGAATATTTCAGATAAGGAGAATTCATATTTATGCCAATCTTAGAAGTAGAACATATCAGTAAATCTTTTAATAAGACTCCTGTCTTAAAAGACGTTGGATTTAACCTGGAAAAAGGACAGGCTGTTTCCATCATCGGATCTTCCGGAAGTGGAAAGACAACGCTTCTCCGCTGCCTGAACTTTCTGGAACGTCCGGATAACGGAATCATCCGGGTAAATGGCGAGACACTTTTTGACGCCTCTGTCCCGGCAACCACACAGGAATCTGTGATCCGTAAAAAACGACTACATTTTGGTCTGGTGTTTCAGAACTTTAATCTGTTTCCGCAGTATACCGCTCTGGAAAATGTAATGCTTGCTAAAAAGCTTCTCGCCGCAGAGCAGCCAGACTTTAAAGAAAGAAAACGTGAAATCCTGACCGCCATCGAGGTACAGGCAAAGGTTCTTCTGACACAGATGGGACTGGATAACCGGATGGACAATTATCCGCATCAGCTTTCCGGTGGGCAGTGTCAGAGAGTTGCTATTGCAAGGGCACTTGCCCTGCAGCCGGATATCCTCTGCTTTGACGAACCGACTTCTGCACTGGACCCGGAGCTGACCGGAGAAGTATTAAAAGTTATCCGCGAGCTTGCTGACCAGAATACGACGATGATCATCGTAACCCATGAGATGGCATTTGCCCGTGACGTCGCCGATCATGTGATCTTTATGGACGACGGACGCATTGTCGAACAGGGTGATCCACGTCAGGTGTTTGAAAATCCAAGTGAAGAGAGAACAAAACAGTTTCTTTCGCGGTTTCATGAAGGATAAGCTGTTAGATGAAGAAGAGGACTTGTAAGGTTTTGGTCTTACAAGTCCTCTTGAAATTTTATCTATTACATTTTTCCATATATTCTTTCACTGCATGAAGGTCTCCTAGCTCTTCATAGTCTGGAAATTTTCCGGTATTGTGCTCTAAATATGTTAAATTAAAAACATAATAGGTGTCTTCTCCTTTTTCATTTCCTGTCAGATATAAAACCTTATTGCCTGATTCACATTTTGCAACCGCCCAGACTCTTTTATTGTATAAAAAATGGTTTTTACCAATTTCTTTTTTTAATTCGTCAATAAAAATACC
Source organism: Allocoprococcus similis (assembly GCF_054660775.1). Taxonomy (NCBI): domain Bacteria; kingdom Bacillati; phylum Bacillota; class Clostridia; order Lachnospirales; family Lachnospiraceae; genus Allocoprococcus; species Allocoprococcus similis. The sequence goes on along the minus strand of NZ_BAAHSG010000006.1, from coordinate 87,088 downwards.
TCTTCCTGATTGGGTTAATGGAATCAAACGCCAATTAAATTTTTCTCCATATTCATCAGATAAGTTATAAAATACTTCTTCCAGTGTCAATTTTAGTCTCTCCTTAACCATAAATTATTTTTCCGCATAAGGACATTTTTCCATTTGTGGATAGCATTCTTTCGCAAACTTTTTGTTATCCCAATAGCATGGTTTTTGAGCTGTTGTCGCAAGACTATAACTGCATTGTCTGCAACTCCAGGATAAATCTTCCCCTTTAATCGCCAGATCCATTATACCTCCACATTCTGGACAAATGTCTGTTTGAGGTGTCTTATAAAGACCGCATTCACTACATCTGTTTATGATCTTTTTGTCCTTTTCCATTCCTTTTAATACCTCTCTGATTTTGAAATTATTATACCATCAAATCGTAATAAATTTAATCCTATAGCATAATTCTTTTTCAAATAAAAGGGCACACTATTGACTATAGTCCATCCTATACCACAAGCTATAGTTATAATTACAGAATTATTTTTAAACAAAATCATTGTTTAAATTTGCGTAAAATGGTATACTTATATAGAAATGAGGTGAAAAACAATGAAATTATTACATGTAAAAGCGAAGCATTTCAAAAACTGTTCGGAAAATTTTGAAATTGATTTTGTAGCAAAATCAAAAAAAACAGCCGAAGATAAAGAATATGAATTACAAAAGATTACAGAAGGATTATACACGTACAACACAGTTGCATTTGTAGGAAAAAATGCTTCTGGAAAAACAACAGCAGTAGAGCTTCTGGATGCATGTTTTTCAATTTTGGAAGACTTTCGTTTAGAATCTAAATCATACAGTTTTGATGGTGTTGAATTGTTAATGGATTTTTATTACGATGAATATATTTATCGTTATGAAACCATTCTCAAAAATGCTGACTCTATTGGAAGTAAAGCTATTTTCACAAATCAGAAAATTCGCAGAAAAAAATACTTTAAAAGTAAAGTAAAAGAAATCTATGCTGACAATAGCTTTGAAGATGTAGAAATCGCAGGCGAACTTCCCGAAGATACTTCCAAAATATTTTTTATCCTGAAAAAGAAAGCAACAAGAGCCATTTACTTTGATAGTTTTGGAAAAGGAATAGATACCTATCGACTGCTCTTCGCTTCACTAAAGGATTTTCATATTTCAACAGATATTTTAAGCAATGTAATTAACATTTTCGATGAAAATATTTCTGATTTACAAAAGTTAGATGACCATAATTACAGAATCTTATTTTGTAGTCAGGAAAAAGTGGTATCTGATAAAGAACTTTTGTATCTTCTTTCCAGCGGAACAACCAAAGGTATGTTATTATATATTTTAGTTGTCGCATCATTGCAAAATGGATTTGATCTGATCGTAGACGAAATAGAAAACCATTTTCATAAGACTTTGGTTGAAAACATGATTAGTTTATACAAAGATAAATCTGTAAACAGACATCAGGCAACCTTAATATTTACAACTCATTATTGCGAACTACTGGATTTATTTAATCGGCAGGATAATATTTTTATCGCAAAATCAAATGAAAAGGTCTACCTTACCAATATGTATCGTGGTTATGCCGTAAGACCGGAATTATTGAAAAGCAGACAGTTTTACAATAATGTTTTTCAAACAGCTGTTAATTACGAAGAACTCATGGCTTTAAAAAAGGAATTAAAGAAATGAAATTATTGATTATGTGTGAGGGACCAAACGAAAAAGAAATTATAAATATCCTTTTGCAAAATAACTGCCTGAAATTTACAGAAGACGATTTACTTGGATTGACTCCCTATCACGCAAGACAGATCCACTCCTCCGCTCAGGTAAGAACAGAATTAAACTTGTATCCAGGCGAAGTAAAAATATATCGCATAGGCGATAAACAAAGCGATAAACTGAAAATACCGGCAGAGTATAAATCCAAAATTATAAGCGTTGAAAAATATTGTACAAAACCTGAATTAGAAATGCTATTCATCATTGCAGAACAGCTGACCGGCGCTTATGAAAAAGTAAAGTCCGGAATGAAACCCAAAGATTTTGCAAAGGCTAACATCAAATTGGGTAAGAAAAAATATGATAACAGTACTGCATTTTATACAGAATATTTTGGTAACAATCCGGCTTTACTGGTTCGATGTATCAATGACTATAAAAAATATAATGGATCTCACGGAAAAGATGAACATTATCTGGCTGAATTGTTAAAATAAAAATATAATACAAACAAACTATCTATAATGAATATCACCAGCCACCAAAACGTGGTTGGTGGCTATAAAAATTCTATTCTCTATAGACTTCACATCCCTCCCCCATTTTCATTGACTTTCTCCCTGCCACATTCTATACTAAAAAGTAATGACTTAAGAAACGGGGGAAATATTCTATGTCAAAATCTTCTGCAAAACTGATGACAGAAGGCTCCATCTGGAAGCGTATCGTTGCTTTTGCGATCCCGCTTTTCTGGGGAAACCTTTTTCAGCAGCTATATAACACCGCCGACTCTCTGATCGTTGGAAATTTTCTTGGAAGCTCTGCGCTTGCCGCTGTCAGCTCTTCCGGTAATCTGATCTTTCTTATGGTCGGTTTTTTTAATGGAATCGCCATCGGATCCGGTGTCATCGTTGCCAAATATTACGGTGCCAGAGACATTCCGAATCTGCAGAAATCCATCCATACAACCGTTGGCTTCGGACTGATCTGCGGCGTGATCCTTACCATTGTCGGTATCATTGCCGCACCACAGATCCTGGTGCTTATGGGAACACCGGAGGCGGTACTTCCAAACTCGATTACTTATTTCCGGATCTACTTTACCGGCTCACTTGCCTTCGTCATGTACAACTTCTTTGTCGGTATTCTGCAGTCCGTCGGTGACAGTACCCATCCTCTGATCTACTTAATCGTTTCTTCGGTAACGAATATCATTCTTGACCTTGTACTGATCGCAGGTCTTGGATTTGGTGTAGGTGCTGCCGCTTTTGCAACTGTCATTTCACAGTTTTTAAGTGCTATTCTCTGTATGGTACAGCTGCTTCGCAGTCCGGAGGAGTTTCGGCTTCATCTGAACCGGATCAATCTGGATTCCTATATGCTCCGCCAGATCATTTCTTATGGTCTGCCAGCAGGACTCCAGAACTCGATCATTTCCCTGGCAAATGTATTCGTCCAGGCAAATATCAACCAGTTTGGGGAAATGGCGGTTGCCGGATGTGGTTCTTATATGAAAATCCAGGGATTTGGATTCCTTCCGATCACCTGTTTTGCACTGGCACTTACTACTTTTATCAGTCAGAATCTGGGCGCAAAAGAATATGACCGTGCTAAAAAGGGCGCTGTATTCGGTGTGATCTGTTCCCTTACGATCTCTGAGCTGATCGGTATCTGCGTGCATTTTACCGCTCCACAGCTTCTGTCTGCTTTCAGTTCCACCGCAGAAGTTATCCACTACGGGACCATGCAGGCACACACGGACACCTTTTTCTACTTCCTGCTTGCTTTTTCACACTGTATGGCAGGAATCATGCGCGGAGCCGGTAAATCCACAGTCCCGATGTATGTCATGCTGGTATGCTGGTGTCTGATCCGAGTTTCCTATATCGTAATTATTTTAAAATTCATCCCGTCCATTCAGATGATCTTCTGGGCTTACCCGATAACCTGGGCGCTCAGTTCCATCGCTTTTCTGATTTATTTCCTAAAGTCAGACTGGATACACGGACTGGAAAGATAAATTCCACAAATCTGCACTTTACTCATCGTATACGCAAAAACCATTACAGGATCTGATGAAATCACATCTCTCCTGCAATGGTTTTCTTTTATCCTAACCCACATACATTCTCCATGTATTCCTGGATATCGCGCATATTGACCTTACACTCACCGCCAAAGATCGTAACTGGTATCTCCGCATCAAATCCGTAAATGGATGGGAATTCCATATTCTTCAGATCGTATACCAGTACGTTCTGCTTATCCGGATCGATCAACCAGTATTCTCTGACACCTGCCTGTGCGTACTTGGCAAGCTTGACCACCATATCTTTTCGTCTGGTTGCCTTTGATAAAATCTCTGCTACAAAATCCGGCGCCCCGAATATCCCAGATTTCCTAATCTTCTCCCTGTCACAGACAACAAGTACATCCGGCTGTACCATCGTCCGGTCATCACAGTCCAGCTGTACGTCCACCGGCGCAATGCATGGCACACAGGACGCTTTTTTCTTTCTCAAAAAAACGTTCAGCTGTACGAAAATCTGTCCGGCAATCAACTGATGAATGACACTTGGCGAAACCATGTCATAAAACACACCATCAATCAACTCCGTCCTTGCATCTTCCGGAAGTGCAAAATAATCTTTCGTCGTATATCCTCCCTGATCTTTCCTCCCGTCGGTATGATATGCCGCCGCTGGTTCATGTACCATCATCACATTCTGCTTTCCTGGAACATAAGCTCCGGTACTCAAATCTTCCTTTTGCTCTGCCTCTGCAAAGACTTTCTCAAGTGACTGTAAAGTCTTATATCGCGGTGCTTTCGTAAATCCACCGAATATCTTCTGAACCGTTCCAAGTGGAACACCGGACAACTCTGCAAGTTTCTCACTGCTGTATCCGAGCTGCCTCTTCTTTTCTTTCATCTCATCTACCGTCATCCGTATTTCCCCTTCTCTGTCATCTGTTTATTTAATTATACTCTATCATATTAGTATACGTTTTTCAACTATCTATCCATTTTATTTCCGTTATTTTTCCATTTTTCATATCGATTATATATCCGTTTCGCCAATAATACGGAAATGTTTCCTATCCACTTCTATAAGTCCATCCCTTTGCATCTTCCCAAGCTCATTTGACATCGCGGATCGGTCTACATTCAGATAATCTGCAAGCTGCTGCCGGTTGAACGGGATATCAAATTCTTTCTTCCCATTTTCCATAGCCTGATAGGACAGATACGACAGCAGTCTTCCCCGGATTGATTTTGATGAAATATGGAAAATCCGTTTCGACAGACGGAGATTCTTCTCTGCGGAAAGCTTCAGCAGATTTTCAATCAGTGTATGGTGAAATACACAGGAATTGGAGCAGACTTTCAGGATCCTTCCCACATCAAGAAATAAAATCCTTGCTTCTTCTGCCGCAACGACATTGACCATCAGCTTCTGTCCCGGAATCGCGGCATAAGTTTCTGCAAAAATCTCGCCTCTGCCAGCCCGGTCCAGAATACTGTGATTCCCCCAGATATCATCATTTTCAATAAACACACTGCCGGAAAGGACCACCCCCATCGAAGTGACCTCATCTCCTGCATAATAGATGATCTCATCTTTTTTATAGGTTTTTTCTACCGGATTCAGACAGTTCAGCATCTGCCTGGCATCCTCCTTTGTGACACCACGGAAAATTGCTGCATCCTCAAATATGCTCATTTTCTGCTTCTCCTCAATTATCAATGAATTTCTGTCCGCTTTTTAACCAAATCAAACAGCAAAACAAACTACGAATATCCACCTGACTTTATTTTCCAAGCTCATCCTGCTTCTTATCGATCACCATATAAGTAAAGGTTCCTTCAGCCAGAACCTTTTCATTCTGATCCGCGATCTCCACATAATATACCAGAACTTTTTTCCCACATTTCAGTTCCTTTGACATTCCGACCAACTTCGTGGTTCCAATCCCTGCGCGCAGAAAATGAAAATCCGAATCCAGTGTTACCGCCGGTTTTCCATGTGCATTCGCTGCACTTCCGGCAACCACATCTGCGATCGTATAGAGACATCCACCGTGTACCGCACCGAACGGATTCAAATGCTTTGTTGTAATTGGCATGCTTGCAATTGCACCATGCTCCGTCACTTCATCTAATTTCAGGTCAATCAGTCTTGCAAAGTTATTTTTTTCGTTTCGTTCTCTGATATATTCTGCGTAGTCCATCTTCTGTCTCCTTTTGTGCTCTTGTTTTTATAGCCTTTTTCATCTTAGTATGTGCCCCGATTGCTTCATTGCTATGCAATTTATACGTTTGACACATACATCATCTTACTATATTTTTGCAGAATCGGCAAATCTGTTCCGTTTATCTCTGCCGGATAAAACAGCATTTTCCATGGACATTCCTTCAATAAAATTTTTAATCTCAATCGTTTCCAACCTATACAAAACCGGAGAACAGGCTTTTTCAAAGTCGTACACGACCTGAAAAATCCCGTTCTCCGGTTAATATCTTATTATTTCCTGTTCCCTGACATAACCTCACATTTGTCGGATTCTGAGTCTATTGTATAAACATCGCATCACCAAAACTGAAGAACCGATATCGCTCTCTGACTGCTTCTTCATATGCCGCAAGCACATGCTCTCTTCCGGCAAGTGCACTTACCAGCATGATCAGCGTTGACTCCGGTAAATGGAAGTTTGTGATCAGGCAGTCCAGTACCTTGAATTTATAGCCCGGATAGATGAAGATTTCTGTCCATCCGCTGCATTCTTTAAGCTTTCCATTTTCATCTGCTGCGGATTCTACCGTTCTGCAGCTTGTCGTTCCGACGCAGATTACCCGGTGTCCGCTCTCTTTTGCGCGGTTGATCTTCTCTGCCTCAGATGCCTCGATCCGGTAAAATTCAGAATGCATATGGTGATCCAGAATGTCGTCTGCCTTTACCGGGCGGAAGGTTCCAAGCCCGACATGAAGTGTTACATGTGCGATCTCCACTCCTTCTGCCTTGATTTCTTCCAGAAGCTCCGGTGTAAAATGAAGTCCTGCCGTCGGAGCAGCCGCAGATCCGGAATGCTTTGCATACACGGTCTGGTAACGGTTCTTGTCCTCCAGCTGGTGGGTAATATAAGGCGGAAGCGGCATCTGTCCAAGCTGGTCCAGGATCTCTTCAAAGATTCCTTCGTATTCAAAATGGATCAGACGGTTTCCTTCCTCTACGACCTCCAGAACTTCTCCTTTCAGAAGACCGTCCCCGAAGCTGACTCTTGCTCCGGGTTTCATCTTCTTTCCTGGTTTTACAAGTGTTTCCCAGACATCATTTTCTTTTCGTTTTAAAAGAAGAACTTCGACTTTTCCGCCGGTTCCTTCTTTTTCACCGATCAGTCTCGCCGGGATGACCTTGGTATCATTGATCACAAGGCAGTCTCCCGGTTTGAGGTAATCTTTAATCTCACGGAAAATATGATGACTGGTCGCACCGGTTTTTTTATCAAGAATAAGCAGTCTGGAACTGGATCTGTCTTCAAGCGGATCCTGCGCGATCAGCTCTTCCGGTAAATCAAAATAAAAATCCTGTCGTTTCATTCTTTTGACCTCTTTTCGCTACTTACGAAGCTCGATACCCATTTCTTCCAGTGCCTTTAAGATCCGGTTCATAGCTGCTGAAACATCAGCTTCTTCCAGAGTCTTATCTTTTGCACGGAATGTGATAGAGTAAGCAACAGACTTAAATCCGGCTTTGATCTGAGCGCCTTCATAGATATCAAACAGCTTGTAGCTTTCCAGATAAGCGCCACCCTTGTTCTCGATCACTTCTTCAACCTGTCCTACCAGGATGGATTTTGGCATTACCATACTGATATCACGGCTGACTGCCGGGTATTTTGCAATTCCTTCGTATTTTCTGTCAAATGTTGCAAGCTCTGTGATCTGTGGCATATCGATGACTGCAATGTATGCTCTTTCTCCGATTCCATAGATATCTGCAACTTCCGGATGAACTTCACCCATGTATCCGACAACTTTTCCATCATAAATGATATTTGCCTGACGTCCCGGATGAAGGAAGTTCTTTCCTGCATTTGGATCATAAGTTTCTTTCTTATGAAGTCCGACTTTTTCAAAGAACTCTTCTACAACACCCTTCATGCTGAAGAAGTCTCCGTCTCCGTACATTCCAAGTGTAAACTGCATTCTTTCGTCCGGCAGTTCTGTCAGTGGAAGTGCCTTTGGAAGGTAAATATTTCCAAGCTCGTACAGACGGACATTTTTATTTCTTCTGTTGTAGTTTGTTGCAAGAGAAGTCAGCATACCATTCAGGGATGTTGTACGCATAACGCTGTAATCTTCTCCGAGCGGGTTCATGATCTGGATTGCCTGACGCATCGGATCATCCTTGTCGAGAAGGAGCTTGTCGAATACCTTCGGGCTTTCGAATGAGTAAGTCATTCCCTGGCTGAATCCACAGAATTCTGCAATATTTCTTGCCACTTCTTCCACACGGAGCTTGAAAGAGAGTTTACCGGTTGTAGCTTCTCCTGTAGGCAGTGTAGTCGGGATATTGTCATATCCGTAGAATCTTGCTACTTCTTCTGCAAGATCGGCAATACGGAATAAGTCATGACGGAAGGTTGGTGCGATCACTTCTTTTGCTTCTGCATCATATTCCAGGTCGATCTTTTCAAAATATTTGATCATATCTTCTTCCGGAATATCGGTTCCGAGAAGTGCATTGATCTTGTCGGCATCAAATGGTACACGTACAGGCTCTTTTTTCTTGCTGTATACATCAACCATTCCTCCGACAACTTCACCGGCTCCCATTTCTTCGATCAGCTGGCAGGCACGGTTGATTGCATCCTCTGCATTATTCGGATCCAGTCCCTTTTCAAATTTACCGGATGCATCGGTACGAAGTCCGACTTTCTTGCTGGATTTACGGATGTTGGTTCCATCAAAGCATGCCGCTTCAAATAACATGGTCTGTACATTGTCAGTGATCATGGAATTTTCGCCACCCATGATTCCGGCAATACCTACCGCTTTTTCTCCGTCACAGATCATCAGAACAGAATCATCCATTTCTCTTTCCTGACCATCCAGTGTTACGAATTTTTCTCCTTTTTCAGCATTGCGGACGATGATCTGATGGCCTGCAATAGTATCCAGATCGTAAGCATGCATTGGCTGTCCATATTCTTCCATCACATAGTTTGTGATATCAACCAGGTTGTTGATCGGACGGATTCCTACAGAAGAAAGTCTTCTCTGCATCCATTTCGGTGAAGGTCCGATTTTGATATTTTTAACGACTCTTGCACAGTAACGTGGGCAAAGGTCTGTGTTTTCTACTTTTACTTTGATGTAATCATTGACATCTTCGTCATTTCCGGTTGGTGTTACAACCGGTGGCTTAAATTCTTTGCGGAATGTAGCTGCAACTTCTCTTGCGATGCCAACCACGCTGAAGCAGTCTACACGGTTGGAAGTGATCTCGTATTCAAATACGACATCATCCAGTCCGAGTGCCTTGATTGCACTTTCTCCGACAACCGCGTCATCATCAAAAATGTAGATTCCATATTCCGGTGCTTCCGGGTACATGTTTCTGTCTGAACCAAGTTCTTCAATGGAACACATCATTCCGTAGCTGTCGACTCCACGGAGTTTTCCTTTTTTGATCTTGATTCCGCCTTCTACTCTCTGTCCAGGCTCATGTCCGCCTGCGACACGTCCACCATCCAGAACAACCGGTACTTTATCTCCTTCTTTTACATTCGGAGCACCTGTAACAATCTGTACGGTCTCTGTTCCTACATTTACCTGGCAGATGATCAGTTTATCTGCATCCGGATGTTTTTCAATTTTCTCAATCTGTCCTACTACGATCTTATCCAGATCGGCATCCAGCTTTGTAAAACCTTCTACCTTTGTTCCGGAAAGAGTCATTGCGTCTGTATATTCCTGCGCTGTTACGTCAAGATCCGGAACATACGCTTTAATCCATGATAATGAAGTATCCATTTTATATCTCCTTCTGATTTACTTTATATTTATACATTTGTCGTGCCGTTCGCACACGGAAGTAAATACTCGCTTCGCTCGTGCTTCCTTCCTTTGTGTGCTCACTAGAACTGTTTCAGGAAACGAATATCGTTCTCGTAGAGGAGGCGCATGTCGTCGATCTCGTATTTGAGAAGGGCGATCCTTTCAAGTCCTACTCCGAATGCAAATCCAGTGTATTCTTCCGGATCGATTCCGCACATTTCGAGTACGTGTGGGTGAACCATACCACAACCGAGGATTTCAATCCATCCTGATCCTTTACAGAAACGGCAGCCTTTTCCGCCACACTTGAAGCATGACACGTCTACTTCTGCACTTGGCTCTGTGAATGGGAAATGATGCGGACGGAATTTTGTCTTGGTATCCGGTCCGAAAAGTTCTTTTGCAAATACTTCCAGAGTTCCCTTTAAGTCAGCAAAGGAAATATTTTTGTCGATTACAAGTCCTTCGATCTGGTGGAAGGATGGTGAATGGGTTGCATCCACTTCGTCAGAACGGAATACTCGTCCCGGTGCGATCATACGGATCGGGAGCTTGCCCTGTTCCATTACACGTGCCTGAACCGGTGATGTCTGGGTACGAAGCACGATGTCTTTGTTGATATAGAATGTATCCTGTTCATCCTTTGCCGGATGATCTGCTGGAATGTTCAGTTTTTCAAAGTTGTAAAGGTCATATTCTACTTCCGGTCCTTCCACAACTTCATATCCCATACCGATGAAGATACGCTCTACTTCTTCCAGAGCGATTGTATTCGGATGACGATGACCTACTGTATTTTTCTTGGAAGGAAGTGTTACGTCAATAACTTCCTGTTTTAATTTTTCTTCACGGATTGCAGCATCCATTTTCTTCTTTGTCTCATCAAGAAGTTCTTCGATGGCAGCTCTTGTCTCATTTACAAGCTGTCCTACTTTCGGACGTTCTTCCGGAGCTACATCTTTCATTCCTTTTAATACGGCTGTCAGTTCTCCTTTTTTACCAAGGAATTTGACACGTACATCATTTAATTTCTCCGGTACATCAGAAGCCTGGATCTGCTTAATGGCTTCCTGTTTGATGCTCTCAAGTCTTTCTTTCATGATATCCTCCTTAAAACTTGTTTTGGCTATTCATTTGCAACTATAACAGGAAATAAAATTTCCTGTGGCAGAAAAAAGAATGTGCCTTGGCACATTCTGGCACCTGCGGCGGTCGCTTGTGACATCTTCCTTATACGCCGCAGTACGCATCCTCGCGTAGCGTTTTTATATATTAGGAAAGAACACTTTCCTAAATATATAAAAAAATCGCCCCTGAAAAGGGACGAGATAAATCGCGGTACCACCCTGTTTCCTGCTATTTGAAATAACAGGCACTCGGACTGCGTAACGTGCAGGGACGTCGTTTTCTACTTTATTTTCAAAAACGCAGCTCACGTGGGAAATTCGTTTCCTGCCTGAACCGGGGAGAACTTACAGCCGGGGATTCTCCTTCTCTGTCGGAAAACAGTTCACTACTTACACGGTCATTGCTTTTACGTTATGTCATATACTTAATTATTGTAACATATGATTTTTTTATGTCAAGCGGTTTTATCTGATAGATTCACCGTTTATCTACGCAAAAATCATATTCCGGAACCCGGATGCCGCTTTTTGCAGAACTAATCCTTTTCCAGGATATCCCTCTTTACATCTACCCAGATACAGTTAATAAGTCCTCCCAACAGCATCACATACATACAGAAATACAGCCACAACATCACAAGAATGATCGCCGTCATACTTCCATACAGACCGGAAAATCCTTTGAAGATTGTCAGATACATCGAAAAAACAAATGAGATCAGCAGCCATCCCAGAGAGCAGAAAATAGATCCCAGAATCAGATCCCTGAACGGAAGCTTCCGGTTCGGCAAAAAGTGATATACCAGAAGCGAAATTCCAGTCATAACAACAAATGAAATCACCGTTCTCAAACGCATGATCATATCCGTCGTCTCCGCAAGAAACGGAATCTTGTGATATATAAAAATACTGATATTATTACCAAACACAGAAAGTACCAGAGCCATCACGATCGCTGCAATGAACAGGATCGTATAGATGGATGCCCGGATTCTTAAAAATACATAATTTCGTGTCTCACGAAGCTCATATGCACAGTTCAGTCCGGTACTAACCGCAAGTACTCCTTTACCTGCTGACCACAGTGCTACAATCGCAGTGATCGGAATGACCGTCTTCGACTGGTTATATACTTCATTTACAATGCCAACCATAAAATCCTGCATATTTGTCTCCGGAAACAAATTTACCACTGCAGTCATAACATCTGCTTTTGTCACCGGAGTATATTGTATGATTGCAAGAAGCAGCAAAATAATCGGGATCATACTCAGCACAAAAAAATAAGCAGACTGAGCCGCGTATGCTCCCACATGCTTTTGTGACACCTGCCCTGTAATTTCCCGAATCTTGTTTATCGTTTTCATCATATAATAACTCCATTTATCTTATCGGCAGTTTCATTTTTCAAAATAGTTTATCACATTTTCACTTCTTTGAAAACCCAAAAAAACAGTTGCTCTCGCAACTGTCCTTTATCTTTTGTAGTCCCCCGAAATGCCGTTTTCCGTTTTTTGACTCCTAGCACTCCGCTAGGTGGGCGACCGCATCTGCTTTTCTGCCTTCCCCTGCGCAATGAGGGCCTGACATATTACAGAGATATAAGAATCCCGTTTAAAGTATTGTAGGTTCAAAAATACGGAAGTCTCGAACATTCCAGGTTTTCTAAAGCCTATTATAGACTATCAGCCGTGTTTTTTCAACTGTTAATCGTTGATGATATTTACTTTTTTTACCAGAAATTAAAATGCGTTTAACGTACCCATTTCCCGCTTTTTCCACCGGACTTTTCAAGCAGATGGATTTCTCCGATCTCCATTCCCCGGTCAATCGCCTTGCACATATCATAGATTGTAAGAAGAGCGGTATTTACCCCGGTCAGTGCTTCCATTTCCACACCGGTCCTGCCGGTACAAGCCGTGTGGCAGATTGCCCGGATTCCATGCTCTTCCTCCAGATATTCAAAATCAATCTCGACTTTGGTAAGGTTTAACAGATGACACAGCGGAATCAGTTCTGCTGTCTTTTTTGCACCCATGATCCCGGCAATTCTTGCCACGCCAAGAACATCTCCTTTTTTCATGCTGCCTTCCTTTACTTTCTGAAAGCATTCTTCCGACATACGGATCACCCCGGATGCAAGTGCTTCTCTTTTTGTCTCAGCCTTTGCCCCCACATCTACCATCACTGCATTGCCATTTTCGTTAAAATGTGTAAATTCACTCATGCTTTTTAACCTCTTTATTTTCTGGCACATTCGCCTTCTGTTCCCCGGAGGATTCCAAGTCCGTGTTCAAGCTCCGGAAGCAGAAATTCCAGTGCTTCCTGTACTGCTTTGGGACTTCCCGGAAGATTGATGATCAGCGTTTTTTTCCGGATACCTGATACAGCTCTGCTGAACATAGCACGCTTTGTGATCATCATCGAATAATTCCGGATTGCCTCTGCAATTCCGTTTGCCATCCGGTCACAGACATTTACCGTCGCCTCCGGTGTCCGGTCCCGCTCCGAGAATCCGGTTCCTCCGGTGGTGAAGATTGCATTAAGCTGCCTCTGATCAGCCAGTCTGATCAGCTCTTTTTCCAGTTTTTTCTGCTCATCCGGTAACAAAATCGTTTCTTTGATATCATATCCGGCATCTTTCAACATTTCGGCAATCTTAGGTCCGCTTTTGTCTTCCCGTTCTCCGGCAGCCCCTTTATCACTTAAAGTAATAACTGCCGCTGAAAATGGACGGTCACTTTTCACCTGTTCCATGACAACTTCATCTCCTACCTTGATATGACCTCCGGTGATGACTTCTGCAAAAACACCCTCTCTTGGCATAATGCAGTCACCCATTCTCTTATAAATCTGACAGTGACTGTGACATTCTTTCCCAATCTGTGTCATCTCAAGTACCACATCTCCGATATGAAATCTTGTTCCAACCGGAAGCGCGCGAAAATCAAATCCCTCCACGATCAGATTTTCACCAAATGCACCATACGCAACTTCTGCCCCTTTTGCACGAAATTCCTGAATCTTTTCATCGGAAAGCAGACTGATCTGACGATGCCATTTTCCACCGTGCGCATCTCCTTCAATCCCCCAGTCCACTTTGACCATGGCTTCACGAACCTCATGTTTTTCGGTTCCTCTCTTTTCACTGATGCAGATTCCCTTCAGTCTTCCCATTTTTATGTTTATCCTCCGATCTGTGACATATTTTTCTGTTCTGTAATAAAATTCTGTTCCTCAAAATGATGCATCTTCGGTTTTCCACGGATCGCCTGTTCCAGACATTTCCGGATTTCTTCTTCCGATCCGTTTCTTGCTGCCTCAAAAACGGAGATCGTATCTGCATAGCACAGACACGCTTTTAACTTTCCGGTTGATGTCATACGGATCCGGTTACATCTGTCACAGAATTTTCCATGCACTGCACTGATCAGACCGATTTTCCCCTGAAAGCCCGGCAGTTGATAATATACTGCAGGTCCGTTTCCAAACCGTCCCTCTAACGGATAAAGCTCTCCTTCTATTCCATAAGCTTCTTTCAGTTTTCCAAGCACCCAGGCACCGGAAATGCCATCCTCTGCTCTTCCCTGTCCAATCGGCATCAATTCAATAAACCGGACATCCAGCTTGTTCTTTTTTGCTAGCTCTGCCAGACTTTTCCATTCCTCATCATTGACTCCTTTTTGCAGGACCGTGTTGATCTTTACCCGGATCCCGCTTTTTTCTGCCATGAAAATGGATTTCCTGACTCTTTCCAGTTCATCTGATCCGGTAATCTCCTGATATTTTTCCGGAATCAGTGTATCCAGACTGATATTCACCGCATCCAGCCCCGCTGCAAGAAGATCTTCCAGATTCTCACCCAGAAGAACCCCATTTGTCGTCATTGTTACTTCTTCTGTGCCCGGAATCTGCCGGATCATCCGGATCAGATCTGCGCATCCTTTTCTGACCAGAGGCTCCCCTCCGGTAATCTTAAACCTGGTAATCCCGATCCGGACAGCCTCCCTGCAGATTCGTTCAATCTCCTCATAAGTCAGGATTTCTGACATTGGAATCCACTTTGCGCCATCCGGCATGCAGTACCTGCATCGCAGATTACAGCGGTCTGTGATCGAAATTCTCATATATTCAATTGTTCGTCCATAAGAATCTCTCACAGCCTTTTCCATCCTTTCTTAATTCCAGAGTGGTTCCAGTAACACCTCGATCGTACCGCCGCAGACCATGCCTTCTTCCTCCGCATCATCTCCGGTCATATCCACATATTCTGTCTTTAGTTCTGTATTATTTTCATGCATCATGACTCTCGCTTTTCTTAAGACCTCTGCCTCCATACAGCCGCCTCCGATGGTTCCCACACAGCTGCCGTCTTCCAGGATCAGCATCTTGGATCCCACATTTCTTGGTGCAGAACCCTTTCTTGTAATGATCGTTGCAAGCATCTTCTTTCCCGTATGAACGGTATCCAGGATTGCTTCCAGCAAGTCTTCCGGATAACCGCAGACTCTCTTGTTCTGATTCTTCACTTCAATGATCTCTGCCATGATCGCCACACCAATCTCCTCCGGTGTCTCAGCACCGATGTTCAGACCAATCGGACTTTTTATCTCGCCGATCACTTCCTGGCTGCAGCCTTTTTCAATCAGATCCTGCTTTACCATCGCACTTCTTCGCCGGCTTCCGATCATTCCGATATAAGCATGTTCCTTCCCAACGATCTTCTCCAGACAAACCTGATCATATCTGTGCCCCCTGGTCAGTACAACAAAATACGTATCCTTATCTCCTTCAATCTGATCCAGGGCGTCTTCAAACGGCTGGCAGATTACTTCCGTTGCGCCCGCATTTCTGGCATGGTCGGCAAACTGCGGACGATCCTCAAGAACCGTGACCTTCCATCCAAGCATGATCCCGATCTTGATCACCGGCATTGATACGTGACCACCGCCACAAATGACCAGATGCTCCTGTCCTCCAATTATATCACAGAACACCTGCTGCTCTCTGATTTCATAAAGTCCACATTTTTTCAAGTCTCCTGCTTCTGAAAAATGTTCTGAAAAGAAACCATTTTCTTTACTTTCCCAGATTATTTTTTTCTCCGATAAAATTGCTTTTTCTCCGGCTGCGGATCCTTTTGCCACTGTCAGAAGAACGTAATCCCCCTGCTTTGGTAAATCTTTTAATATCTCAAATACATTTTCCATCAAATCTCATCTACCCTACTACATATTTATTCAGTCTGTCAAATGCTTCTTTTAATTCGGTTCCATCCTGAAACGGATCGGAATCTTCCGGCATTTCATCTCTCGCATAACATTTTCTTTTATCCCCGTCACATTTTCTTTGCCATGCAATACTTTTATTGTAACAAATTTTTCCGTCAAATGAAATAAGAAGGTGCAGCTCTTTTTGTCTGCACCTTCCCTTTTCCTTTATTTTATGATCTGATTTTAAAAATATTTTGCATTCAGCTTTTTGACTGTCCATGCAAACCATACCAGTACTGCAAGTACCAGTACTAACATCACCCAGAATAATTTTCCTGTACTCTGTACGTAAGTATTATACAGATCTTCTGCGCCATACAGGATCAGCACAACCGCAAGCACAAGAAGCTTCGGCCCTGCTGCTGTCCTGTATGCTTCCTTATCCTTACACTTCTTTATATTCGTATCTTTTGGTACAAGAATTGATGTATTGATGATTCCTTTGAATTTAAGTTGAAACCATGCATACAGGCTATACAATCCCGCCCCAATACCAATGATCCCGAAAATTCCTTCCATTCCGTTCATTCTTTTGCCTTCTCCTGTTTATTTTACGCCAAGAATATTCTTAACGGTCTGCTCCATCTGATCAACATCACATTCTGTATTGTGACGGATCTCGGCATTCATGATCTCTTTGATGGCATTCGGAATCTCTGTACCGGATACTTTCTGAAGCTCCTCGATCAGTTTGAAATCATCCTGTCCTTTATACTTCGGATCGATCGCTGACATAACGCTTCCTGCAAATTTATATGGACTTGCTGTGGATGCGATTACTGTCTTTCTGTCATCTTTACTGTCTTCTCTGTAAGCTTTATACACCGTTGCAGCTACCGCCGTGTGGGTATCCATTACATAACCGGTATCTTCATATATATCATGGATTGTCTTTGCGACCTGCTCTTCTGTCGCATATCCTGCCGCAAAATCGGCCAGGTTTGCTTTCATCTCACCTGTAATCGCGTAACTTCCCTTTGTCTTCAGCTCAGTCATAAGATCCGTATCTTTTCTTGCATCTTCTCCGGAAATCTTGTAGATCAGACGCTCTAAGTTGCTGGAGATCAGGATATCCATTGACGGAGAGGTGGTAAGAACGAATTCACGGTTACGGTCATAGGTTCCTGTCTGGAAGAAATCATAGAGAACCTTGTTCTCATTGGAAGCACAGATCAGCTTTGCGATCGGGATTCCCATATTCTTTGCATAATATGCAGCCAGAATATTTCCAAAGTTACCTGTCGGTACAACCACATTGATCTCTTCATCCTCTGCGATCTCTTCATTCTGAAGAAGCTTTGCATAAGCATATACATAATATACAACCTGCGGCACCAGACGTCCGATGTTGATCGAGTTGGCAGATGAGAACTGATAGCCCGCCTCATTTAATTCTTTTTCCAGCTCTTTGTTCTCGAACATTGCTTTCACACCGCTCTGTGCATTATCAAAATTGCCGTGGATTGCAACAACCGAAGTGTTGTCCCCTTTCTGTGTCACCATCTGAAGTTCCTGTACCCGGCTTACCCCATTCTTCGGATAGAATACAATAATCTTTGTTCCTTCTACATCTGCAAATCCTGCAAGTGCAGCTTTTCCTGTATCCCCGGATGTTGCTGTCAGAATGACAATTTCATTCTTTACCTGGTTCTTCTTTGCAGAAGTGGTCAGAAGATGTGGAAGAATGGAAAGTGCCATGTCTTTGAATGCGATCGTTGCCCCGTGGAACAGTTCCAGATAATAAGCATCCTCCACTTTTGCAAGCGGCGCGATCTCTTCGGTATCAAACTTACTGTCGTAAGCCTTTGCAATACAGCTCTTCAGTTCTTCCTCTGTAAAATCTGTCAGGAATTCTTTCATGACTGTATAAGCGGTTTCCTGATAGGTCATCTCTTTGAGTTCTCCTAACGACACCGGAAGCTTCGGAATCGAAACCGGTACAAATAATCCACCGTCATCTGCAAGCCCTTTTAAGATTGCCTGGGAGGCTGTTACTGTCTTTTCTGCATCTCTTGTACTCTTATAAAGTAAATTCATGGTTCTCCACCCTTCTTATTCTTTCTGATTCACTTCAGCAATCTGCTAAAGTATCTGTTTATTTAGCGATTATATCATAAGAATTTGTCAAGCGCAATGCCATCCTATCTATGTTTCCACTTTCGTCCCCACATCCGTGTCAGAAGAAAACGAAGGATAAGCGAACCTGTCAGAAGTACCGCTGCCAGAAATACCAGAATTTTTCCATAAGCACCATCCCCGGTCGCAACGGTTTTGGCTTTTGCTGTTTCCTTGGGTTTCTCGGGAGTTTCCGGTTCTTCTTTCTTTTGCGTTTTTTCTTTTTTATAGGTTACACTCTGTCTTTCATCCTCCAGATCTGCATGTGCTACAACCAGCTTTTCTTCCAGATAGACCTCCTCAAATACAACAATCTGCTCTCCCTGAAGTCCTGTCGCATCAAACGTGAACTCCATCTGAATCTCTCCGGATCCGGTATCCGGAACCAGTTTTTTCTCCGCAGTCACTTCTTTTCCATCCTGCATAACCGGTTCTTCTGTTGCTTTATCCATCAGTATGCCTCTGATCACATATTCCTTTCCAATCTCCAGATTCTTCCATTTCACCTGGTCGATCACAGTTACGTGATCCGTCCGTTTCCCGTTATGCGTTCCCGTTTCCCGGTCAGATGCTCTTGTCCCGATCTCCGGTACGGGATGTTCATCATTTGTCAGTGTCCCCAGATCAATTACTCGCATTTCCTTTGTTACTTCCACCTCAAACGCAGGAATCAGCATCCGGTCTTCATTATTTTTACAAGACAGTTCTTCCACCAGATACGTTCCATAAGGAAGCGCTCCTCTTGTATTATCCGGAGTTCCTTCCCCGAACCAGATCCCATCTTCACTTGTCTTCCCCTCATTCGTGTTGACGGTATGTGGATTCCAGTATGCTCCCGTCGAAGCCTCCCCGTTTTTGTCCGTCAGGATCACATGGCTTTCCCCTGTCGCCTTGGATGTGATCTGAAACGGAATATCTGACAGTCTCTTAAGTGTCTTATCCGCTGCTTTCACCAGCTTTAAATCTCCGCGGATGATCTTTTCTTTTATTTCTACCGGATTCCATATTTCCAGAGGCTTACAGACTCCATTTTCCTCTTTTCCGGTCTGTATACAATGTGTAATCGTATCTACCAGATAACCTTCCGGTGCTTTGGTTTCCCATACAGTGACAGTGCCAAGCGGAAGCTCATTATTTTCAAAAAACGGATCCCCGCTGATCAGATGCTCTGCATCCATCCGGACCACTCCATCCGCATCTGACTTCAATTTCCAGCTTCTGATTGGCATCTTTACTCCGATTTCATTTTGATCACCAAAGAAACTGCCAAAAAATCCCACATAAAACTCTGCTCCTTCAAGGGAAAGTCCTGCCTGTGCCTGGTTTTTTCCTATTTCTGCATCCTTCTTCCGGATCAGGATTTCCACCTTTGTCTTTTCTGGCACATCCTGACACTCATAGGTCGCTGTCTGTCCGGCATTTACCGTAATCTGACGCAGTTTTGTATCCAGTACATAGCCCTTTGGTGCTTTCGTTTCCTTAATATCATAGGTTCCCTCCGGAAGATCCTCTGCCTTTCCATACCCCTTCTCATCTGTCCGGATCACGCAGACCGCCTCGGATGTACCACTTTTATAAACAGTATACTCTGCCCCTTCAAGTGAATAGAGCTGATTATCTGCTGTGGTCTCCGGCTCGGCAGAACTTTTTTTAAGCTCCAGACTGCCATTATGAGTTGTCTTAAACAGATACACCGTAGATCTTGACTTCGCCACAAGCTGTGAAATCTGATTGCCGCTTGACGGTATGGAGGCCGAATGCCAGAACCGGTTATCACTGCTATGATCTCCCCAGAAAAATCCGATATGGCAGTCTGCATCCGGTTCAGCCCAGGAAACCGGCTCAAAATAGATCACGTCCCCTTTTTGTGCCTTTCCACCTGCAAGCAACTCTTCAATGGTATTATAATGGTAAGATTCCACCGCATTGTCCGTCATCCAATGGAACCAGTTACTTGCATTGACCTTTCCGCCACGGAGACTGCCTTTTGCAATCCCCGAAAGATCTGCCCCGCATTTTTCCAGAACATATGCGACAAATCCGGTACAGTTCATTGCCCCATTTCCGCCATGCGCACCATTCGGACGCATACAATTCTCTGCTGTAAGAGGCGATCCGCTGTAAGGCGTTCCCAGATAATATCCATCCTTTTCGTGCGCCTTTAATTCCTGCAGTACCTTTCCCGGCTCTGCTCCTAATTTTTCATCAAGTTTTACAATTGTTTCTTTTTTTGTGACGTTCTCTGCTGAATTTGCAGATACGACAGGCATACGGGTGCCTGACAATGATACTACCGCCAGAATCACACTCAGTATTCCGGCAAAATGATTCTTCATATGCTTCATAAAAATTTCTCCTTCTGCCTTTTCAGGTCAGAAAAGAGAATATAAAAGACGAGTACCCTTACTATAAAGGAAGAGTACCCGCTTGTCAATAGCATTTTATTGTTGATCTGCCTCCAGAACGATCACACTTCTCGGTCCCGCAAGAATTTTTTCCTCCGAAATCCGTACCGGCTTCTGATAAATTTCCTGCTTTTTATCCCCGGTATTTGCCGCTACATGCCAGCTGTATCCGCTCGGAAGCTGCGGCAGTTCTACCCAGACACCTTCCCAGTATGGATTCATCAGAAGATACACACAATCCTCTTTTGCCTTTTTGTCATCGTATCCCGCAAACATGACAGCTGCCGTTCGGATCTCCTGTCCGGAAAGATCCATCTCCCACGGTACTTCCCCATGAAAACTGATTTCCGGAAATCCGAGACTGCTTGCCCCTGCATCTCCTGTGATCGATGGATGGCGTTTCCGGAATGCCGTCATATAAGCACAGAAATCAAATACATCCTGGAACTTTTCTTTTCTTGTCCAGTCCAGCCAGGAAATCTCGTTATCCTGACAGTAAGCATTGTTATTCCCGAACTGGGTATTACCAAACTCATCTCCTGCAAGGAACATCGGTGTCCCTCTGCTGCAAAGCAGGACCGCAAAAGCATTTTTCATCATCCGGTGGCGCAGTTCAACAACCATCACCTGATCGGTCTCCCCCTCTGCCCCACAGTTCCAGCTCCGGTTGTCATCACTTCCATCCAGATTTCCCCATCCATTTGCCTCATTATGCTTCTGATTATACGAATAAAGATCATACATGGTAAATCCATCGTGACAGGTCAGAAAATTCACAGAAGCATGTTTTCCGCGGATCCTGGTATCATAAATATCCGGAGAACCGGCAATCCTCTGAAGCGCCGCCCCTGCTGCCCATAAGCCTCCTTTTAAATATTCCCGCACATCGTCCCGGTATCTCCCATTCCACTCCGACCATCTGCGAAATGCCGGAAAACTTCCGACCTGGTAAAGTCCGCCGGCATCCCATGCCTCTGCGATCAGTTTTGTATCCGCAAGCAGAGAATCATAGGCAAGATTTTTCACAAGCGGTGGATTTTCCATTGGTGATCCGTCCTCATTTCTTCCCAGGATCGAGGCAAGATCGAACCGGAATCCGTCCACCCGGTACTCAGCCACCCAGTACCACAGGCAGTCCTGGATCATTTTGATCACCACCGGATGATTGCAGTTCACAGTATTGCCACAGCCGCTGAAATTATAATATTTTCCATCTGGTGTCAGCATATAATAGATCTGATTGTCAAATCCTTTAAATGAGATAAAAGGTCCGCATTCATTTCCTTCTGCCGTATGGTTGAACACCACATCCAGAATCACCTCAATCTGATTATTATGTAGTTCCCGGATCAGTTCTTTTAATTCTACCCCTTCCCGGTTGTATTCCGTTGATGCCGCATAGCTCGTATTCGGTGCAAAAAAGCTAACCGTATTGTAGCCCCAGTAATCGATCAGTTTCTTTCCGTCAACCTCCCTGCTTCCCTGCAGCTCATCAAATTCAAAGATCGGCATCAATTCCACCGCATTGATCCCCAACTCTTTCAGATAAGGGATCTTTTCCTTAATTCCGGCAAAGGTTCCCGGATAACGGACGCTTTTGTCCATCTTCGTAAATCCCCGGACATGCATCTCATAGATGATCAGTTTTTCCATCGGGATCTTATCGGGCTTTTCACTGCCCCAGAAGAAATTATTCCGGACTACTCTGGCGCGGTATCCTCCGGTATTCAGTGCTTTCCCCCATATACTCTGCCCGGTAACCGCCTTTGCATAAGGATCCAGCAAAATATGCTTTTTATCAAACAGCAGACCTTCCTCCGGTTTCCACGGTCCATCCAGCCTGTACGCATATTCAAATTCTTCAATATCCAGCCCAAATACCATCATGGAAAATACATCCCCGATCCGACAATTTTCCGGAAATGGAATCACTGCATACGGCTCCTGTTCCTTCCTATGAAATAAAAGAAGTTCACAAGTCACAGCTCCCTTTGAATGTACTGTAAAATTAACTGCCGACTGAAATGCAGTCGCCCCCTCATCCCGGTACAGTCCGGGACAGATTTCAAATCCGTTTACTGTTTCTGTCGGAACCCATCTTGGCATCATTTCTTCCAGCATCTTACCAGCTCCTTCCATGTCATGTTTTCAGTATAGCACATTTTTTCGTTTACACACCTTTCCTTTCTGTATATAGTAAAAAGGATTACACATTTTTTTCAGCAGACTCAATGAGGCTTTTTTATCACTGCACAGCATCTATATTATTTATTTCAGTGCTTCTTTATATATGCCTTTTTAAGCTGGTGTACAGAAGTTGCTTTCTCCGCTTTTAAAGAGCATCCTTTAAAGATCCGAGAAACAAACTGAAAGAAATAAGCCATAAAAAATCCATCCGGTTCCTTTCATCAAATGAAAGGAATAAGATGGATTTTCTTTTATCCTTAAGCATTCTAATTTCAATGCTTTCTCTTAATCTTGTCCAGATACGGGATCTCAATCGGATCGATCGCATCAAGTGGCTGTTCTTTATTGATCTTCTTTTTACGCGTATGCTTTTTCAGAAGTGCACCACCCCGGTTATAAAACCAGAAAGAAAAGATCAGTAGCTTATTGAGTTTTCCAATCTTATCTTTTGTCGTCTTTGTATAATACTCTCCACCGGACCGGATTTCTTCTTTTTCCCTGATCTGCCGGATCAAATCCAGCTCTGTCTCAATCCGCACCGGAAATTCCGTATACCCCATACCGACGCAATCCAGCTTATGTGCATCACTTCCTCCGGTTCCCGGTTTCCCGTATTTCTCAGCAAGATACTTCGCCCCTTCATTAGACTGCGGTGGTTCACAGGCATTGAACGTCTCTATGAAATCAAATTTTTCAATCAGCTCCGGAGTTTTCTGCCATCTTTTCGTGTTGGTAAAGCTCAGATACTTTTCTCCGCATGGATGTGCCGGTCCACAGATCCCGCCATTATGATGCACAAAATCAATCAGAAGCGAAAGCGGAAGCCCTCTCAGCTCCAGAAGACGCATCTTTACCCCCTGTGGCATAATGATCAGAATGTGTCCCGCATCCAGTGTATCATACTCTATTCCTTTCAATACGACAAAATCTTTGTATTTTCTCCCTTTGATCGTATTCTTCCAGTGCCGATATCCATTATAGGTGTCATGATCTGTAACCAGCATTCCGTCAATGCCTTTAGACTGCAGCTTTTTAATAAATTCTTCAATCGGCACTTTGCTGTCAATTGATCCTTCTCTTACATGACAATGCATATCTATCTTCATATTTTCATCTCCAGATCTTAAATCGTTGAAACTATTTTTATTATACCCCTTTTTTTACAACGCTGCAAGAAATACCAGTTTCTTCTATTGCCTGCACTCACCAGAATCGTTACTGGTCTCATATGCAAAAGAGGATGTATCTTTTTCCGATACATCCTCCCATCACTCTTAGTTATTCGTCATCATCTTCATCCTCATCAAGATCGATCAGCATGGTTCTTGCCATCTCTATTTCTTCTTCCTTTGAAGTCTCTTTCTTGATCGCATTTGCTCTTCGAACCTGCTTCTTGTTAATCTCACTTGACTTCATAATAAACTGGATCACGATTCCGATAAATGTAATCACAATCGAAATGATCCACATGAAAATCACATTTTTCAGACCTGCCAGATCATAGATCGTCATTCCTGCTCCAAAACCACCTGTTAATGCAGTCGCAATGATCACGAATGGTTCAAACCAGATCATCGCAAGGATTGCGAAAATCAGTCCGACTGCTCCACAGACTGCCAGCATGATCCAATTCCCTGCATTTGTAATCGCAAGTACTATACCTGCCGCTCCCAGAAAGCATACCCAGAAAGCTCCGAACTTCTTGAATACACCGTTCAGTATTGCAAGGATCAGACCTGCAACTCCGGCTGCGATCAGTACCGGAACAGCTTCCAGTCCCAGCAGATATGTCACAGCAAATCCAAGCAGTGCCCCTGCAATAAATCCAGTCAGTGCATTCCAGACACGGATCAGCTTCAAACCTAAAATTCCAATGAGAACTGATATAACAATTGAAACAGCTGAAATAATCACGGCTTCTTTTCCGGCTATAAACACCGCACTATTTCCCATGATATCCTTCAATACTATACCTATTGATTCCATCCTAATCTCTCCTCCTGTCGTACTTCCCTGTTGTTAAGTCAGACGCTTATTTTGATGAAGAGTCTGAAGATGTGCCTGTATCTTCGGTCGTGCTCTTAACCGTTACGCCCTGATCAGCAAAACTGATTGTATTCCATACTTTTTTATGTACTTTAATATCAGTTTTCTTTTTCCATTTCTTATAAATCGACTGATACTCGTCACTCTTTCTCTGCGATACAATGGACTCTTTCTTGGTATCCGTTGCATCACGGTCAAGAAGGCTGACCAGCTTTGCAACATAGTAACCATTGTCTGCTTCGATCACATCTGTCACTTCGCCTTCTTTTAACTTGTCTGCTGCTTTGATCAGATCTTCGTTTGGTGAAGTTGTATCAGAATCAAATGTCAGATCAGTTGCGGAAACTCCTGCTGCTGTTGCAAATACAGAAAAATCTTCTGCCGAAGCCGCATCTTTCTGGAAATCTTCTGCTTTCTTTTTCACTTCTGCTTTTTCGTCATCTGACATATCTGTCGAATTTCCATCACTGTCCGTTGTCTTTGTAGAGAACAGCACATACTGCATTTTCTTCTGTGCAGCTTCCTCATCAGATACATTTGTATCTACCTCCGCGGTCATAGCTGTTTCCATCTTATTTTGGATTGTCAGAAGCTCCAGTACTTTTTTTACTGTCTCTTCATCGCCCGATACTGCCTCTTTTGTATCACTGTCATTACTGTCAGCAAATTTTTTCGCAGCATCCTCGATATTTTTCGTATCATCATCGCTTAATGAAACCTTATAATCATCCTTGTGTTCATCCAGGATATACAATTCTTCCAGGGTATCAATGATTGAATCCTTATAATTCTGTTCATAAGTCTTTCCATCTGAAACTTCCTTATCCCAGAAATCATCTCCCAGATAACTTCCATATGTTGTCTCAAACTGTGCCTGTTGATATCTTGCAAAAAAGTTCGCTACATCCGCAGTAACTTTTTCATCTCCAACTTCCGCTACTGTATTCTGCCCGTTGAACTTACTGCCGCATCCACTTAAAGATGCAATGCAGGCAACTGCCAGTATACAGGCAACCACTCTTTTTTTCATTTATAAAATTTCCTCCTTGATCTTCTCTCCATCGTGCATGATTCTTCATCGTGCACTCGTATAGTATATCGTTTTTTTCCACTACTGGCAATCTTTTTCATAAAAAATACACATTATTCTTCGACAAGTTCCCGTATATCTTCAACAATTTTCCCTGTATTTTCGAGAATCTGTTCTGCTTTTTCCTTTTTATTTTTTCTGCGTTTGCAGTAAATAAAATATGGATTCTCCGTATCTGCCTTAAAGGTCAGTTCTCCTTTATATTTTGCAAGCAGATCCGGAATCTTTGCTACATTTACCTTTGCTTTCTCATACATGGTAAATTTGTACTCATCCCCTTTTTGCTCTACCGCAATAATATAAGCTGCATGTGCTTTTGCTTTCAGCTGTGCGATCATCAGAAGCTGCTGTACCTTGCGCGGAGGATCACCAAAACGGTCGATCAGTTCTTCTAACATGTCATCCTGCTCTTCTTCTGTCTCGATTGCTGCGATCCGTTTATAGATATCCAGTTTCTGATACTCATTCGGAATATAAGATGCAGGGATATAGGCATCAATATTCAGATCCACTGTTGTCGCATAGGTTTCTTCCGGAATCTCTCCTTTCAGATGACGGACTGCCTCACTTAACATCTTGCAGTAAAGGTCATATCCCACTGCATCCATGTGACCATGCTGTTCTTCACCGAGCAGGTTCCCTGCCCCACGGATTTCCAGATCCCGCATGGCAATTTTTACGCCGGAGCCAAGGTCGGTAAACTCACGAATTGCGGAAAGTCGTTTTTCTGCAACCTCCCGGAGCATTTTGTCTCTTCTATATAGGAGAAATGCGTATGCCATACGGTTCGATCTGCCAACCCTTCCCCGGAGCTGGTAAAGCTGGGAGAGACCCATCCGGTCCGCGTCATGGATGATCATGGTATTGGCATTGGAAATGTCAAGTCCGGTCTCGATGATCGTCGTCGATACCAGAACATCAATTTCTCCATTGATGAAATCATACATGATGTCTTCCAGTTTGTGCTCCCGCATCTGCCCGTGTGCATATGCCACATTTGCATCCGGCACAAGTTTCTGGATCTTCGCTGCCATTTCAGCTATATCCTGGACACGGTTATAGACATAGTACACCTGTCCCTGGCGGGAAATTTCTCTTTCGATTGCCTCCCGGACCATCTCATCATTCTCCTCCATCACATAGGTCTGGATCGGCATACGGTCGATCGGAGCTTCTTCCAGCACACTCATATCACGAATCCCGATCAGACTCATATGAAGTGTTCGTGGAATCGGTGTTGCCGTAAGTGTCAGAACATCAATATTCTCTTTCAGTTTTTTGATCTTTTCTTTATGTTGTACCCCAAAGCGCTGTTCCTCATCAATGATCAAAAGTCCCAGATCTTTAAATGACACATCCTTACTCAGTACCCGGTGGGTTCCGATAATGATGTCAACCTGTCCTTTTTTCAGGTCTTCAATCGTCTTTTTCTGCTGCGCAGGTGTACGGAAACGGCATAACAGATCCACCCTTACTGGAAATTCTTTCATCCGCTGCACAAAAGTGTTGTAATGCTGCTGTGCAAGAATCGTAGTAGGGACCAGATAGACAACCTGCTTGTTCTCCTGCACTGCTTTAAATGCTGCCCGGATTGCAATCTCTGTCTTTCCAAATCCCACATCCCCACAGATCAGACGGTCCATGATCTTTGGACTTTCCATATCCCGTTTTGTTGCCTCGATTGCAAGCTGTTGATCCTCCGTTTCCTCAAATGGAAACATTTCTTCAAATTCCTTCTGCCAGACCGTGTCCTTTTCATAGACAAATCCTTCTTTGGACTGCCGTACTGCATAGAGTTCCACCAGATCTTTGGCTATCTGCCAGACTGCTGTCTTTACCTTGCTCTTCGTGCGATGCCATTCCTGTCCTCCAAGTTTGTTAAGTTTCGGCTTTTTAGCATCTGCACTGGCATACTTCTGGATCTGGTCAAGCTGTGTGGCAAGAATATAAAGATTTCCACCATCAGCATACGAAATCTTCATATAATCCTTTGTCACCTTATCAACTTCAATCTTTTCGATTCCCCGGTAAATTCCAAGTCCATGATTCTCGTGTACCACATAATCCCCCGGTTTCAGATCCGAAAAGCTGCTTATTTTTTGTCCATCGTAACTTTTCCGTTTCTTTTTCTTCTTTGTCTTGCCAAAAATATCCGACTCGGAAATAACAATAAATTTGATCATCGGATACTCATATCCGACTTCTATATGCCCGTAGCATACCATGATCTCCCCTGGTTTCACTTCACGTTCCTGATCCTCGCTGTAAAAACTACTCAGATCATAATCCCGCAGATCCTCCGCCAGGCGCTTTGCTCTTGTCCTGGATCCCGAAATCAGAACCGCCCGGTATCCGTTCCTTTTCAGTCTTTTGAGATCCTGTGTCAGCATCTCAAAGCTGCTGTTATACGGGTTGACGCTTTTTGCCTGAATTCCAAACCGCTTTCTCACAAAAAACGGCTTGCATTTCATTTCCAGCGCGCACATCCCGATCATGCAGAACCGGTTCAGAAATTTTACGATTTCATCGGTCGCAAAAAACTCCGGGGCTTCTTCCATCTCCCCGGTTCTTGCCATTTCTTCTGCACGATTTTCTCTCGCCTTTTCTACTTCGTTTTCTGCCAGACGTCCTTTTTCCAGAAGCCTGGCCGGTTCATCCAGGAACACCAGCGTGTCCTTCGGATCAAAGTAATTGATAAAAGAAACTTTTCTGTCACTTCCCAGTCTGTCATCCGCCGGGTAAATAACGATCTGCTCCAGATTTTCTACCGATCTCTGGCTGTCCACATCAAAAATACGGATCGAATCCACTTCATCTCCCCAGAATTCAATACGGATCGGCAATTCCTCGGTAAGCGGGTAAATATCAATGATTCCACCACGAACAGCAAACTGTCCCGGTCCATCCACCTGGGCTTCCCTGTCATAACCAAGTTTTACGATCTTCTCCTTGAGGGATTCAAATTCCACTGCTTCACCATTTGAAATAGTCAGGATATCCCCTTTCACTTCTGCTTCCGGCAGCAGTTCATCCATGAATCCATCAATCGTTGTGATGACTGTGACCTGGCTTTCTGCTTCTGCCTCCATCATCATCTGCAGAGTTTCCATCCGCTGTTTGACCAGCTGTTTTCCATGGATATCTGCCTGGTAAAACAGAAGATCCTTTGCCGGATAATAGCTGGTATTTTCATTTAAGAAACGATATTCTTCATATAATTTTTTTGCCTTATCTTCACTGGAAAGAACGATCAGTGTACGTGCATAACCTTTCCCAAGCGCATACATCAGATGGGTTTTCTGTGATGTCACACACCCGGAAAGGAGCAGCATTCCCGGTTCCCGTCCCCGCTCTTCATAGATTTCTTCAATCTCTGCCAGTTCAGATAAGGGAGCCGTAAGTGCATGCATCGCTTTTTGCCTCCTCTTATTCTTTCTTTTTCTGGTTGTATTCGTTCATTGCCCGGTCAATCGCTCCCTGCATGATCAGCACAGAAGCTTCGCAGGCAAGATCATATCCTTCTTCCATAAGTACACGGTCCTCTTTGGAAAATTTTCCGAGAACATAATCTGCAAGATCATATCCTTTCGGTTTTTCTCCCACACCTACCTTGATTCGCGGGAACACACTGGTTCCAAGATTGGCAATAATATTTTTGATTCCATTATGCCCACCGGCACTTCCTTTTCTGCGGATCCTGAGCTGTCCGACTTCCAGACTGATATCATCGTAGATCACCAGAAGCTCTTCCTCCGGATCGATCTTGTAATATTCCACCAGACTGCGGAGACTCTCCCCACTCAGATTCATGTAAGTCTGTGGCTTTACAAGAATTACCTTCTGTCCCTCGACCACACCCTTCCCGATAAGGGCACGGTGTTTTTTTGTATCGACTGCTATCTGATATTTCTCCGCCAAACGGTCCACTACATCAAATCCAACATTATGTCTTGTCCCCTGATACTTTTCATCCGGGTTTCCAAGTCCTGCAATTACAAACATTCTATTCACCTCTGCTTTTTCTCTTTCCTGATTCTACTAAATCCTTTCTCTTTTGTCACGCATTTCTCATGCATAAACGGTTCTTTCTTTTCATATAGTTTATTAAGCGGCATTACATGCCGAAATTCCATACTGCCTAAGGAGGTTCTTTATGAGTTCCAAAACAAAAATTATCGTACTTCACATGAAAGAAATTATCTATACCGTTATTTTTGCCACTTTAGGTATTATCATCCTCTGTCTTTTATTCTTTATGTTCTCCGGAAGCCGGCATTCCTCTGTATCAGATAAAAAATATACACCCGGCGTTTATACCTCTTCTTTCACACTTGGAAACGAAAATCTGGAACTGGAAGTTTCTGTCTCAGACGCTTCGATCGATTCCATCCGCATTTCCAATCTGAACGAAACTGTAACTGCCATGTACCCACTCCTTCAGCCATCTCTCGATGATCTGGCTGATCAGATCTGCAAGTCCCAGTCTCTTGATAACCTGACTATTTCAACCGACAGTCCCTATACTTCTCAGCTTCTTGTCAACGCCATCCGTGATGCGCTCAAAAAAGCTGCGGCAAACAACTGATGCCGCAGCTCTTTTTCTTTTATTAACCTTCTACGATCAGATACTGTCCGTTCGGAAGTGCGAATACTTCTGAAGCCTCTTCCAGCTCTTCATCACTCATACCACTGATGTCCGCTCCGCTTTCATCCAGATAATCTCTCACATCCTTAATAGAATCTACAACAACCGCCATACAGTCTTCCAGAAATGCTTCTGCTTCTTCCAGTGTCTCTGCAACCGGCTCATCAAAAAGCTGTGACTGCATATTCAGGAATGTCTGCAGACATTCTTCATCATACTCATACATACAGGCAACCCTCCCTTATCTTTCTCACAGAAAAATCTTCTCATCTGAACTATAAATAGTTAAGCAATTCTTCAGCATGTGCAATTGTCGCATCTGCTCCTGTCTCCACAAGAAGTTCTTTGGTCCGGAATCCCCATTCTGCTCCGACTGTAAACATACCGGCAGCCTTCCCTGTCTTCATATCTACATCCGAGTCCCCTATGTATATTCCTTCTTCCGGCGATACCCCTAATTTATCAAGTATCCACAGAAGTCCTTCCGGATCCGGTTTCTTCGGAAATTCACCCGACTGCCCCTGAATATGGTCAAAATATTCTTTTCCAAATGTACTTTCCACTACATCGATCGCCTGCAAATGTGGTTTGTTGGAAAATACTGCAATCTTTATTCCCTTCTTCTTCAGTGAATCTAACATCTGAACAACGCCATCATAAGGACGGACATGGTACATACAATTTTCTCCAAAGATTCTGCTGTACACTTCCATACCTTCTTCAATCCTCTTAAGCTCTGTGTCTCCGGACGCACGAAGCGCACGCTCCATAAGACATCTGGCTCCATCTCCAACGAAGCTTCGGCACTGGTCTTTGGTAATCGTCTCAAGTCCCATTTCTTCTAACGTCTTATTCGTTGAATAAGTCAGCGAATCCAGCGTATTTGTCAAAGTTCCATCCAAGTCAAAAATACACGCTTTATACATTGCTGTTCTCCTGTTCTTCTGTTCTATGATTATAATAGTATGAACCTTGACAAATTTCAACTGGAAATCTCTATTTTTCTATTCACTTCGCAGATATTGTCGCATAGCCCTGAGTGCGTT
Organism: Allocoprococcus similis; assembly: GCF_054660775.1. NCBI lineage: Bacteria > Bacillati > Bacillota > Clostridia > Lachnospirales > Lachnospiraceae > Allocoprococcus > Allocoprococcus similis. The sequence goes on along the minus strand of NZ_BAAHSG010000006.1, from coordinate 55,358 downwards.
CTTTTCCAGGCGGCTTACCTGTGCCTGGGAAATTCCGATTTCTTCTGCTACCTCCATCTGCGTTTTTCCTTCAAAAAAACGAAGTCTGATAATATGCTTCTCCCTTTTTCCGAGCCGATCCATTGCCGCCTGAAGAGACAGATTCTCCACCCATCTGTCTTCTTTGTTCCTTTTGTCACTGATCTGGTCCATCACATACATAGCATCTCCATTATCATTATATACCGGCTCATTTAAGCTGACCGGCATCTGGATCGCATCCAGCGCATAGACGATCTCTTCCTTTGCGATCCCGATTTCCTCTGCAATTTCCTGAACGGTAGGTTCTTTCTGGTTTACTTTGACATAATTTTCTTTCGCGTAAATTGCTTTATATGCGGTATCCCTGAGTGATCTGCTGACACGGATCGAATTATTGTCCCGGATAAATCTCCGGATCTCACCGATGATCATCGGGACTGCGTAAGTTGAAAATTTGACCTCCAGTGCCGGATTAAAATTATTGATCGCCTTGATCAGTCCGATGCATCCGATCTGAAACAGATCATCCGGATTTTCACTGCTTCCCGAAAAGCGTTTGATCACACTGAGTACCAGACGCAGATTTCCTTTGATATACTGTTCTTTAGCCTCTTCGTCCCCCGCTTTGATTTTCTCAAAAAGCACCTCCTTTTCCCTGTCGCTAAGCAGGGGAAGCTTTGCTGTATTTACACCACAGATTTCTACTTTATTAAGTACCATCTCAATAAACCTCCAAATCTTTACTGGTATAAATTTTTCTCAAAACCATTTTTATTTATTCGATTTCCACTGAAATATAAAAAATATCGCTCCTTGACTTTTTTCGCACTCTTCTGAAAGAATATACATTTTAGTAATATTGTCTGATTTTCTATCATTTTACGTGAAATTATAGTATAATATATAAAAAAGGAAAAAGAATGTGCCCTGACACATTCTCGCGCCGAGCGTGGTCGCCTGCGACATCTACATCTTCGCGCGAGTGCGCATCTCTGGCACATAGTGCCTGCTATTTCCCAGGAAGTTCTATAGGAATTTACTGGAAAATAAAAATAAATTATTCGCAAAGGGGTTGAGTATATGAAACTTACTTTTATCGGTGCCGCCCATGAAGTAACTGGAAGCTGCCATTATCTTGAAGCGTGTGGAAAACATATTCTAATAGACTGTGGACTGGAACAGGGACCTGATCTGTATGAGAATCAGGAAATTCCGATCAATCCTTCCATGATCGACTATATCCTCTTAACACATGCGCACATTGACCATTCCGGCAAGATTCCTCTGCTAGTAAAGAATGGATTTAAAGGCGAGATCATCTGTACATTCGCCACCTCTGATCTGTGCAGCATCATGCTCCGTGACAGTGCACATATCCAGGAATCCGAGGCAGAATGGCGGAACCGGAAGGCACTCCGCTCAGGTGCTCCGCTTTATGAACCACTTTATACTGTACAGGACGCCATGAATGCAGTTGCACTTCTTGCGCCGATCGATTATAACCAGACAATTCAGCTCTGTGAAGGAATCAAGCTTCGCTTCACAGATGTCGGTCACTTGCTTGGTTCTTCCTGCATTGAAGTCTGGATTACGGAAGACGGTGTAAGCAAAAAAATCGTATTTTCCGGAGATGTCGGCAATATCGATCAGCCGATCATCAAAGATCCGCAGAATGTGGACTCTGCCGATTATCTTGTCATCGAATCCACCTACGGAAACCGGATCCATTCTACTGTAAAACCGGATTATATTAAGGATCTTACCAGAATCCTGCGCGAAACCTTTGCCAAAGGTGGAAATGTAGTCATTCCATCTTTCGCAGTAGGAAGAACCCAGGAGCTTTTATACTTTATCCGTGAGATCAAAGAAGATAATCTTTTGCCGGAATATCAGAATTTTGAGGTTTATGTAGACAGTCCTCTGGCGATCGAAGCAACCAACGTTTTCCAGAAAAATGTACAGTCCTGCTTTGATGAGGATGCAATGGCTCTGATAAATAAAGGAATCAACCCTCTTCTTTTCCAGGGACTGAAAACCACGATCACCAGTGAAGAATCTAAAATGATCAACTTCAATGACAAACCAAAAGTAATCATCTCTGCTTCCGGAATGTGTGAAGCCGGCCGTATCCGCCATCATCTGAAACACAACCTCTGGAGAAAAGAATGCACGATCCTCTTCGTAGGCTATCAGGCAGTTGGCACTCTTGGCCGCAAGCTTGTCGAAAACAAACCGGAATCAGTCCGGCTCTTTGGCGAAAATGTAGAAGTTAATGCCCGTATTGAAGTACTTGCAGGAATCAGCGGACATGCCGATATGAATGGTCTTCTGAACTGGATTGATGGAATCAAAGAGAAACCATCCCACATCTTTGTTGTACATGGAGAGGATTCGGTTACAGATTCTTTCGCTGCTACCATCACAGACCGTTTCGGCATTCCGGCATTTGCACCATACTCCGGAGGCTGTGTTGATCTCGCAACCGATACCATACTTTCTGAAGGTATCAGGCTTCCGAAAAAAGCAGTTGAAAAGCCAGCCAAAGCACGTGCTCTTACTGCATTCAACCGCGTGGTTGCAGCAGCCAAACACCTCATGGATGTTGTGCTTAAAAATGAAGGTCTTGCAAACAAAGATCTTGCAAAATTCGAGTCACAGATCCAGAATCTTGCTGACAAATGGGATCGTGACGACAGATAAATACCAATCTTATCTTTCCAGAGACCGGCTTCCGACATGGAACGCCGGTCTTTTCCTGTCTTTTTCGACAATTCTTATAAAAAATCCAGCATTTTAGCATGTCGAATAAAATTATTCTGCTTTTTCCATCTTCTGACAAAATCTGAAACACATCTTTTCTATAATAAAGCATGCTTAAGTACCAAATCTATTTAGCAGCTAAAGAGAAAGAAGGATAAGACTATGCAGTATGAAGTATATCTGGATGTATTGTTTCTGGAAAATATGATGATGGATTTTCTGATTCTTCTGGCAGTAAAAAAAGTATTTCCATGTTCTGCCACTTATGGAAGTCTTCTTGCCGGTTCCTTTACCGGTTCACTACTGACCTGTGTCATTTTATTTTTTCCATGCCCGGTATGGAGCCGGTATATCCTGCTGTTTTTCCTGGTAAATTCCTGTATGACAGTGATCGGATTGAAAATCCGGACATTTCCCGTTTTTTTCAAAGCATGGATCCTGCTCTATCTTGCAAGCTTTCTCCTTGGAGGTATCATGAGCTGTCTCCGTCTTTATTTTGGAAAATTTTTCCGGATTACATCTTTTCTTTTCACCCTTGGCATCTGTGGTTTTTTTCTTTTATATCATGGGCTTTTGTTTCTAAAGAAACTATGGAGATCACAAGATCATAGTTATGATGTGATTTTAACTGTAAATGGAAAAGATTTTCATCTGAAAGCCTTTCTGGACAGTGGCAATCATCTTTCTGATCCACTGACCGGGAAGCCGGTTCATATTATCAGCAAAAACGCCTGTCAGAAGATTTCTTCCCAGATCTCACCTGGAAGGCTCCGGTACATCCCGTACCAGACTATACAGAAGACGACCGGTATTCTTCCTGTTTTTTCTGTCAAGAAAATGAAAATAACAGGAGAATCTGAATTTTGGATCCATTCTCCACTGATCGGTATTTCCGAACAGAAGAATTTTGGAAACGGAAAATATGAAATGCTATTGCATCCTGAAGATTGTTAGGAGGATTATAATGATGATAAAAGTTGCTGTTTCAGATTGTTTTAAATTGAAAATGATTCCCTCTTTCCGCAGTGTTTTCTTCCCGGAAAAGCAGGAAATCCATTACATAGGAGGGACAGATATCCTGCCACTCCCACTTAGCAGTGAAGAAGAGGGGCATGCCATTTCCCTTCTCGGAGGCGTGCAGGATGAAGAAGGAAAGAAGCTTCTTATTGAACATAACCTGCGTCTGGTTGTATATATAGCGAAAAAATTTGACAATACCGGTGTGGGCGTAGAAGACCTGATCTCCATCGGCACGATTGGACTGATCAAAGCAATCAATACCTTCAATCCAGAGAAAAATATCAAGCTTGCCACCTATGCCTCCCGTTGTATTGAAAATGAGATCCTCATGTATCTGCGCCGGAATAACAAGACCAAACTGGAGGTCTCCATCGATGAACCGCTCAATGTTGACTGGGATGGAAATGAGCTTCTTCTCTCCGATATTCTTGGAACTGAAGAAGATACCATTTATCGTGATATGGAAACCGAAGCAGAACACAAACTTCTTGGAAAAGCCATCGGACGGCTTTCAAACAGGGAACGGGTAATCGTACAGATGCGATTCGGACTTGGGACACCCGACGGGGAAGAAAAAACGCAAAAAGAAGTGGCCGATCTTCTTGGGATCTCCCAGTCTTACATATCAAGACTTGAAAAGAAAATTATGCAGAGACTGCGGCGCGAAATGGTACGCTATGAACAGTAAACTATGAAAAACAGGGAAACAGTAATTTCTTACTGTTTCCCTGTTATTTCATTCTTATTTCTTGAAGAAATCCGGAATCTTGATAGACTGCTCTTTCACCTTGCTCTGTGGAGTTCTTGTACTCTGAAGCGGTGGTACCTGTGTAGTCTGCTGCTGTACCGGTCTGCCTCCGTATACCGGTCTTTCTACATTGCTGTATTCTCCCGGATTAAACTGTGGACGGGAAATATTGCTTGCACCCATTCCAGCTCCACCGTTCATCATAGCTGCTTTATGTTCCAGTCTTGACTGAAGCTTGCTCTGTGTTCCGCCTACATTGTGAAGACCTGTTGCGATAACTGTGATAGTTGCTTCATCTGACTTGGAATCATCATACATTGCACCGAAGATGATATTTGCATCTTCACCTGCAAGATCCTGTACATATTCTGCCGCATCACTCGCATCCATAAGAGTGATATCACCTGAAATGTTGATGATAACGTGAGATGCACCTGCGATGGTTGTTTCAAGCAGAGGGCTGGCAACTGCCTGCTTAACTGCTTCAAGAGCCTTGTCATCACCTTTGCCCTGTCCGATACCGATATGAGCAATTCCTTTATCTGTCATAACTGTCTGTACATCAGCAAAGTCAAGGTTGATCAGTGAAGGTACATTGATCAGGTCTGTGATACCCTGGATACCCTGCTGAAGAACTTCATCAGCTTTCTTAAGTGCTTCCGGCATAGTTGTTCTTCTGTCTACAATTTCAAGAAGCTTATCATTCGGGATAACGATAAGTGTATCTACATTTTCTTTTAATTTTTCGATTCCGGCAAGAGCATTGTTCATTCTTGTCTTGGATTCGAATTTGAAAGGTTTAGTTACAACGCCAACAGTAAGTGCTCCCTGCTCTTTGGCAATACGTGCAACAACAGGAGTTGCTCCTGTTCCTGTTCCGCCACCCATACCACAGGTAACAAATACCATATCAGCTCCCTTGAGTGCTGACTGGATCTCTTCGGCACTTTCCTCAGCTGCTTTTTCACCGATCTCCGGTTTAGCCCCTGCACCAAGCCCCTTTGTAAGCTTGTCTCCGATCTGCATAAGAGTCGGAGCTTTACATAACTGAAGAGCCTGTTTATCTGTATTGATTGCAATAAATTCAACACCTGCAATCTGTTCATCGATCATGCGGTTGACTGCATTGTTTCCGCCGCCACCTACACCGACTACAATTATTTTAGCTGCTGCTTCTGATTCATTTGTTTTAATTTCTAACAAGAGTTTCTCCTCCTTCGTCACCTTATTATATTATACACCCTAAATGTCAATATGCGCTTACTTATACATAAGACTATAATATATTTTTTTCCGAAAAATATCAATAGAATTTTGTATATTTTCCTATTTTTTTATTCACTTGACACAGATTATGTTCCGAGGTCCGGAATCACATCTTTTTCGAAGGTAATTGTAATATTATCTGTGTTAAAATCTTCCAGATGCAGGGTTCCTCCCTGATCTCCCAGCTTCTCAAGAATCGGCGATATCTGCATGATCCGTTCTTCCAGATTCGTGTGTCCGACATTGACACATTTGTTTCCGAAAAAAAGATACAGATCTGAACCGGAACAAACAATCTTATCCGGCGCGAGATCACATTTTTTCAGTGTCATCGTCATATCCAGAAGGTTCGCAAATGCTTTTTTGTTCGCCTTGCTGACCGGAAGTGCTTTGTAAAGCTGTACCTTCTTTACTTCCAGCCCTTCAATGCACGGAATTCCATCCCACAGCTCCTTTGTCTTTGCAAGTACGATACCATCCTTGTCAAAATAGATACATTCATCACCTGACACGATATAACCGGCCACCCGCTTTTCTTTGATCGTCACCTTCACAGTCCACGGATTCTTCATCGTCACATTTGCCTCTTCCATTGCCGGAAGCAGCTCGTGATTCATCAGGTGGTTCCTGATCATCACATACAGCGAATTGGAAGACCAATTATCATCCTGCACCCAGTCTGCAATCTCCTGTCTGCTAAGATACTGATTTCCTGATACTTCGATTTTCCGCACTTGAAAGAGTAAAAGAAACGTAATCATAGCTATGCAAACCATAATAATGACCAGAATGGCTTTCATGGCAGTCTGCTTTATGATTCTCTTTTTCCTTTCTTCCTGTATCATCCCACCAGGCATCTTCCTCCTTCCGTCATTTGTATATCTCCTGTCTAGTCTACCACTTGTGACACACTTAGCACAAGTCCCATTTCAATTAAAAGAAACATCACCGATGTCCCTCCGTAACTGATGAACGGAAGTGTGATCCCTGTATTTGGAATCGTATTCGTCACAACTGCGATATTCAAAATAACCTGGATCATCATATGTGCCATTGCACCAGTCGCGATCAGCGCACCAAAAAGATCCCTGCTTCCGGATGCAATCATGAAAAAGCGCCAGATCAGAAGCAGAAACAGAAAAACGATAATCCCCGCACCTGCGAGTCCAAGCTCTTCACAAATAATTGAAAAGATCATATCATTCTGTGCCTCAGGTACAAACCCCAGCTTCTGCACACTGTTTCCGAGCCCGACTCCGAATACTCCTCCGGATCCAATCGCGTAAAGTCCCTGCAGTGTCTGATAACCTTTTTCATATTTTTCCGGATTTCTCCAGATAGCAAGCCGTTCCAGCCGGTAGCTTTCAAGGGCAAGAAAAAGCCCCATAAAGCACGCGCCTGCGAGTCCCATCAAGGCAAACTGCGCATATTTCGGGCTTGCTACAAAGATCAGGATCACACCGATTCCCAGAATAATGATCGCCGTGCTTAAATTGCTCGCTCCCACAAGTCCCACGATCGGAAGGATCCAGAACATGATCCTGCAAAGTGTCCACATTTTCCCAATTGTTTTTACGTTCTTCGTCACAAGATCCGCCAGAAAAAGAATTAGTGCAACTTTCGCAAATTCCGATGGCTGAAAAGAAAACGGGCCCAAAGCTAACCATCTTTTGGACCCGTTAATTTCTCTGCCAAACAACATGACCGCAACCGAAAGTGCAACCGCTGCCAGATAACCAAATATTGCCAGTCTCTGCCAGATATGGTAATCCATCCCCGCCACGAACAGCATCAGTACAATTCCAAGCACCGTCGCAAACGCCTGCTTTTTCAGATAGTAAAAGGAATCATGAAATTTCACCTGACCGTTATATGCACTGGTACTGTATAAGATCACCAGTCCGATCACAACCAGGAGAACAACAATCAACAGAAGCGTGTAATCCATACGCCCCTTTTTCCCTTTTTCCTCCACTTTGTTTCACGCCCTTTGATACAGATTATATGAAATTATTTTATTTCTTTTATAACGCATTTACGTATTTTTTGAATTCTTCCCCACGCACTTCATAGTTCGGGAACATTCCCCAGCTTGCACATGCCGGTGACAGCAGAACTGCATCTCCGGGTCTTGCAAGCTCCACACAGGTATCGAGTGCTTCTTCGAAAGTATCTTTTAAAATACAGTCATGAAATCCGCACTCTGCTGCTTCTTTCTGAATCTGCTCTTTTGTAGCACCGATCAGTACCAGATAGCGGACTTTTCCATCAAAGCTCTGGATCCATTCATGGAAATCGGATTGTTTATCATATCCACCACCGATCAGGATCGTCGGGCGGTTCATTGCCTGGATTCCCTTGATCGCCGCATCCGGATTCGTTCCTTTAGAGTCATTGTAATAGACAACCCCGTTCTTCTCTGCCACATATTCAATACGATGCTCAACCCCCTTAAATGCAAGTACAGACTTACGGATCACATCCAGATCTACACCGTAAGCTGCTGCCATTGCAACCGCTGCCATAACATTCTCATAATTGTGGACGCCAAGGATCTGTAATTCGCCGGTCTTGCAGATGACCGTTCCTTCTTTCTCCTTTTCCGGTTTGTATACAATATCTTCTCCGTCAAGATAAATACCCTGTTCCAGTTTATGCTTACTGCTGAAAAATAGAACACTTGCCTGAAATTCATCTGCCATCTTTCTTGTCTCTTCATCTTCATAATTGAGAACACAGATATCTTCTGGTGTCTGATTCTTCGCAATATTCATCTTTGCACGAATATATGCTTCCATCGTATGATGGCGGTTCAGATGATCCGGTGTGATATTAAGAACTGCACTTACCTTTGGATGGAAGGTATGAATACTCTCCAGCTGGAAGCTTGAAAGCTCTGCCACGATCACAGAATCTTCTCTGGTATCTGCTGCGGCATTCGTATATGGTGTACCGATATTTCCCACAACAAAAACGCTGTCACGGGCATTTTTCATAATCTCGCCTAAAAGAGAGGTTGTTGTCGTTTTCCCATTGGTTCCGGTAATTCCAAGCACATCTCCTTTTCCGCATACATAGGCAAGCTCAATCTCGCCCCAGACAGGAATTCCTTTTTCTTTCATAGCCAGAACAATCGGCAGATCAGTCGGCACCCCCGGACTCATTACAACCAGATCAAGACTTTCCATCTCTTCTTCCGGAAAAGCTCCGAGGACAACACGGACTTTGCTTCCATCACCAAGCTGTGCTTTCATTGCCTCTGCATCTTTTTTATCATTTCCATCATACAGAATTACCTCTGCCCCTTCTTTTTCCAGTAATCCGCAGGATCCGATCCCACTGATTCCCGCACCAAATACCAACACTTTCTTTCCTTGTAAATCCATTCTTATAAGCCTCCTATAATGCCAGCAGTGCAACCAGGCACAGAATTGCAGTTACAATTGAAAATACTGCAACCACCCGTGTCTCGCTCCATCCACACAGCTCGAAATGATGGTGGATCGGCGCCATTTTAAAGAAACGCTTTCCGCCTGTTTTCTTAAAATATGTTACCTGGATCATAACTGATAAAACTTCTACCAGATAGATCAGTCCTACGATGATAATAAATAACGGCATCTGGAGCATGTATGCTGTCGAAGCAACAAATCCTCCCAGAGCCAGTGAACCGGTATCGCCCATAAATACACTTGCCGGATAAACGTTGAATAATAAGAATCCCAGCAGCGCACCTACCACCGCACAGGTAATCGGTTCAATCCCACTCTTTGTTCCGATCGCAACAACCGTAAAGAAGGTTGCCACAAGAACTGTTACACTGGATGCAAGACCGTCCAGTCCATCTGTAAAATTCACACCATTGACGGTACCGATCACCGCAATAAAAAGTACCGGAATGGCAAACCAGCCGATGTTCAGATATTTTCCACCGGAAAACGGTATCAGCATGGTAAGCGGTATCTTTGCCACTTTCACGATGTAAAATGCAAAAATCGCTGTGATCACGATCTGGAGTGCCATCTTCTGCATCGGCATCAGTCCATCTGATCTGTGAAGAACAACTTTCAGATAATCATCCAGGAATCCAACCAGTCCGAATCCAATCGTTACAAAAAGTACCGGGATCACCTTCGGATACTCTCTTACATAGATCAGAGAAGTGACCGCAATCGCAAACAAGATCATCACGCCTCCCATCGTCGGCGTTCCGGCTTTTTTAAGATGCGACTTCACCCCGTCCTCTCTCTCTGTCTGATCCATCTTGAGTCTTCTTAAAACAGGAATTACCACCGGTCCTGCTGCCACACTGAGAACAAACGCGATCAGCACCGGTATGACCATTGTAAAATCCATAATACACCTCTGTCTTTCTTTTGTTTTCAAAATCAGCCCTTACCTTAAAGGCTCAGATTCTACGCTTTAGTATAATGTATCTGCCCTGTTTTTTCAACTGCTTCACGGGTTTTCTTCCCGTTCGATTCCAAGATAGGGAAGAATATTGTCGAAAATATCGCGCACAACCGGAGCTGCTATCGTCCCGCCATAATAGATACCCTGTGGGTTGTAAATAATTGCCATTGCTGCTACCTGCGGATCATCTGCAGGTGCAAATCCGATAAAAGATCCTATATAACGGTTCGCACTTCTTGGCAGTGTCTGGCTGGTCGCTGTCTTTCCTCCGATCCGGTATCCTTCAATCTGTGCTTTTTTTCCTCCTCCCTCAGACACAACCGTTTCCAGTATCCTTCTCATCTTTTCTGACGTTTCTTTAGAAAGAATCTGTTTTCTTTTTCCATAAGAAATCGTTTCTTCCTTCTCTCCACTTTCCGCATCATAAACGGCGACGCCAAAATGAGGAGTGATCCTTTTTCCCCCATTTACCAGAGAGCATACTGTTGTTGCCATCTGCATCGGTGTCACTTGAAAAGACTGTCCAAACGACATCGTTGCCAGCTCTACCTGCCCTACATTTTCCTTCTTGTGCATGATCGTTGCAGCCTCTCCCGGAAGATCTACACCTGTCTTCCCCATCAATCCGAATTTTTCAAAATATTTATAAAAATTCTCTGTTCCAAGCCGCATCCCTACTTCAATAAAAACCGGATTGCAGGAATTCTGCACCCCCTGTACAAAAGTCTCAGCTCCATGTCCAGTCGTCCTCGCACACCGGATCCGGCGGTCTTCCACAAGCTTGTATCCAGGACAGTAAAAAGTATCTTCTTCTTTGACCACTCCCTCTTCCAACGCCGCCGAAGCAGTAAATACCTTAAAGATCGATCCTGGTTCATAAGTATCATTGATACTCCTGTTCCGCCACATCTGATTCAGCATTGCCTGTTTTTCTTCATCATTCAAAGCAGAATCCGTTCCCTCCGGTAATGTAAACGGGTCATTCAGATCAAACTCCGGAATATTGACGCAGGCATAGATTTCCCCTGTTTTTGGATTCAAGATCAGAATCACAACTGCATCTGCCTGTTTTTCTTCCATTACTTTTTCCGCAGCCTGCTGTGCATATTCCTGAATATTATAGTCCAGGCTTACCTGCAGAGTGTCTCCGGAGACCGGTTCTACTCTGTCTTCCAGCGTATCCGCAAGCTCAATCCCTCTGGCATCAGTTGTTGTCAGAATCATTCCGTTCACACCTTTCAGATAATTTTCATACTTTACTTCCAGTCCAATGATTCCCTGATTGTCTCCACCGGTAAATCCAAGAACCTTTGAAGCCAGATTGCCATATGGATAGTACCGTTTAAAATCCTCATCTACCTTCACCCCGTCCAGTTCATATGCACGAATCCGGTCTCCGGTCTCTTTCTCCACATTTGTCTTTATTTTTTCCCTGGAAGAAACTTTTTCGACTCTTTTCCGAATCATTTCTTTCTCTATTCCCAGCTCATCGGCAAGAACCTGGATCACTCTCTCCGGATCTGTTATCTGACTATGGATAACAGATATGGTACACACCGCTTTATTTGTCGCAAGGACTTTTCCATTTCTGTCAATGATCTCTCCCCTTGCCGCCTTGATCTCCCTCTCCCTTTCGTGCAACATTTTTGCCTTCTGCTGATAATACGCAGCATCAAATATCATCAGATACACCAGTCTTGCGATCAGAAAAAAAATCATCAGAAGCGCGCTTAAAAATACTACCAGCATTTTCTTTTTATTATAAGTCTTATTCCGCATAAAAACCCCGAAAAACAGATTCTTACTATTACTGTATTATCTGTCTTCCGGGGTTATACCCAAATTACTCAGCCGGAGCCTTTGTAATATTCAAATATGGAAATGCTTCTGCCATAATATCAGAAGCGAGCTGCGAGATCAGGCTGCTGGTCGCTGACTGATCCGGAGCATTCGGTTCATCGATGACTACATAAATCATAATTTCCGGATTCTCCTGCGGTGCATATCCGATAAAGGATACCACGTTCTTATTCTCTCCACGGGGCAGTTTTTCCGCTGTACCGGTCTTACCACCGATATCATAACCTTCTACCTGTGCATATCTACCGCTACCGTTCTGAACAACACTGTACATATAACTTTTCAGCTTATCAGAAGTTTCTTTAGAAATCGTCTTCTTCTCCAACACCGGATCAATAGTCTGGATCACATTTCCGTTCTCATCCTGAATGGCTTTTACAAGATGCGGTTCATAATAATCGCCACCATTGATCAGAGAACAGAATCCTGTCGCAAGTTGAAGCATAGTTACGTTAAAATTCTGTCCGAAAGAGTTGGTTGCAAGATCCGTTTTGATCATTCCATCCGGTGACTGCAAAATACCAACCGCCTCACCCGGAAGATCAATCCCCGTATACTGACCGAATCCAAAAATACTCTGGTACTTACAGAATTCTTCCGGTCCGATTGCCAGACCAATCTGCATCAGGGCAACGTTACATGAATTTTCCATAACCTGTGTCAGATTCTGCTGCCCGTGTCCACCATTATCATAAGAGATACATTTAATCTCCCATTCATCGATCTGAAGGGAACCACCGCAGTAATAGGTCTCATCACCTTTCAGTGCACCAATCTCCAGACCTGTTGCAACCGTAAATGGTTTGATCGTAGATCCCGGCTCAAAAGTATCGCTCACGCAGAAGTTTCTCCAGAGTTCATTCAGAGCGTCGATCTTATCGTCACTGCTCATTCCGGTTAATTCTTCCTCTGTATAATACTTGGATAGATCTCTCGGATTATTCAGATCATAGGTAGGTGAGGAAGCCATTGCCAGAACTTCTCCGGTATTCGGGTTCATCATGATCACAGCTCCGTTTTTAAATCCCATCCCCTCCTGCGCTTCATCTGTGTGCGCCTGGTTAAACTCTTCCAGATGCTTTTCCACGATAGACTGCAGGTTCGCATCAATCGTTGTTACGATCGTATTTCCATTTATCGGCTCTTTCACCGTGTTTTCAATTGCCGAGTCTTCATTCTGATAACCATATCTGCGTCCATCCGTTCCATTCAGCGTTAAATTATAGGATGCTTCCAGTCCGCTTGCTCCCACATTTCCCGATACGCTGAATCCCAGGACATCGCAGGCAAGTGTATTATATGGATATTTTCTGACATAATCCTCTTCCAGCCAGACTCCTTTGATCTTGGAATTTTTCTTCTCTGCCGCTTCAAATGCCTTTGCATCATCGTAGGAAATTCCTTTTTTCAGAATGTTGTACCGACTGTCCGGACTGTCCGCGATAATTGCATCCACTGCCGATGCCTTGATCTGAAAATAACTTTTCAGCGCTTTTTTCGTAGCTGCTATGTTTTCTGCTTTTTTTGTCTCGTCTGAAAGTAAGACCTTTGCATCCAGAATCACATTGTATACACGCTCACTTGTCGCAAGCTTTGTGCCGTTTGTGTCTACAATATCTCCACGCTTGAACGGAATCGACTGACTCACATACTGCTGCTGATCCAGTACTGTCTTGGTATAATCTTCTCCTGACGAGGCATTGATATAGGTAATTCTTCCGACAAGAATAACAAAAGCCAGTAATATCGCTATAAAGAGCATTACCAGCTTTTTCTGCATTCCCACCGTGAATTTCTGCCTCAGAACGGAAGTCTTTCTTTTTCTTCTTTTTGACATGCTATTCACCTTTGTTCATAAACCTATTTATCTGTTGTCTGTCCAAGCACTCCGCTTTTCGGAATACTTTCGTACTGTTTTACATAATCATTAACCGGGTTCTGATATTCAACGATCTGATCCGAAGTCGCATATCCCATACCCAGATCATTGATTGCACGGTCTCTTACTTCTTCCAGATTCACAGAATCCATTACTACGTTATATCTAGTTGTATTCTCTTCTTTTGCATCTGCCAGTTCCTGCTGCAGCTCGGTAATATGCTCTGTCCGGCTTGTAAGCTCTGCACGTACCTGCAGATACCATACACAGACTACAAGTGCTGCCACTGCCGCAATTGAAAGAAACATCACATATGCAGGATTCATCCGCATTGCTTTTCTTCGATTTTTCAAAATCTGTCTGTCCAGTTTTTTCTTTTTATGTTTTTTTCTTGGTTCCTCTTGTCGCTGTGGCATGACTTCTGCCTGGCGAACTGTATTTCCGTATATGTACATTCCTCGGCTTGTTACTGTACGTCTGTCTGCCTGTATTCTCTGACTGTATTTTGCCATACAGCACCACCCTTTCAAATTCTATACGCGCTCAAAGATACGCAGCTTCGCACTCTTAGAACGACTGTTCACTTCCATCTCTTCTTCACTTGGAAGAATCGGTTTTTTCGTAATAACTTTTCCTTTGGAAACTTTTCCACACACACATACCGGAAAAGTACTCGGACATGTGCATGGATTCTCATTCTTTTTAAAAATTCCTTTGACAATTCTGTCCTCCAGGGAATGGAACGTGATGATGCATATCCTTCCTCCCGGATTTAAAATATCGATCATATCGTCAAGTGAATCCCTGAGTACCTCCAGTTCCCGGTTACATTCAATCCGGATTGCCTGAAAGGTTCTTTTTGCCGGATGCCCCGACATCTTCTGAAACTTCATCGGTATAGACTGTCTGATAATCTCTGCCAGCTGCCCGGTTGTTTCAATAGGACCTTTCTCTCTTGCCATAACAATATGTTTTGCTATATTCTTCGCAAATTTGTCCTCACCATAGTCGCGAATAATCCGAAAAAGGTCCATCTCACTGTAGCCATTGACAATCTCCTTTGCAGATAAAGTCTGGCGTGTGTCCATTCTCATATCCAAAGGCGCATCTACGCGATAGGAAAAACCACGATCTGCCGTATCTAACTGATAAGATGATACGCCCAGATCGAGTACGATTCCATCGACCTTGTCAATCCCTTTCTCATGGAGCCTCGACTTCATATCACAATAATTGCTCCGGATTATTGTAACTCTCTCCCCGAAGTCGCTTAATCGGGTGCCTGCTGCTTCAATTGCCGCCGCATCCTGGTCTATTCCTATAAAACTCCCCTTGTTGTTTAAACGCCGACATACTTCGTATGCATGTCCGCCTCCTCCAAGTGTGCCATCAACATAAATACCGTCCGGCTTGATGTTCAGTCCTTCGATTGTCTCATCCAGTAATACTGATTTATGCTTAAATGCCATGGTGTCCTCCTAATTAAAAGATCTATTTAGATGCTAAGTCCCAAATCTTCCATGTCATTTGCAATGTCCTCGATATTTTCCTCAACATCAGCTGTACGTGCTTCCCACGCCTCTTTACCCCAGATCTCGACCTTGTCCAGCACACCTGCTAGAACAACCTCTTTTTCAAGATCTGCATAAGCGCGAAGAGAAGAAGATATCAAAACTCTCCCTTGTTTGTCAAGTTCTCCTTCCGTAGCACTTCCAAGAAAGAAACGCTTAAAGTCTCTGGCTTTTTTGTTTGTAAGCGGTAAGGTTCTAAGCTTCTCTTCAAAGGCTTTCCATTCGTTGTCCGGATACAGAAATAAGCAGCCGTCCATCCCTTTCGTAATTACGAAATGTTCTCCCAGACTTTCTCGTAATTTGGAAGGAATAATCAGCCTGCCTTTTGAATCAATACTATGATTAAATTCTCCAGTCAACATAGGATCACCTTCTTTCAAAGTGGTCTGCCACTTTCCATGCCACTTTGCTCCACTTCGCTCCACTTTCTACCACTTGTATCCATTGTACCCCACTTTTCCGCCCTTTTCAAGCACTTTTTCGATTTTATCCATTCTGAAAAAAGTCCGATAAATCGTATTTTTTCCATTTTTCATTCATTTTGTGGTGAAAAGTGGAGCGTTTTATACTCCATTCCCCACACAGTACATAAAAAAAGTGGAGAAACCGTTCCACAATGGAACCATCTCTCCACTTTCTTCTTTTCATCTACTCCGCAGTATTAAGTGACTGGATATAATCACTTACAGCAGAATAATCAACTTCTGCTACTGCTCTTGGCTGCTTTGATTCATACAGATCATAAGCGGACCATCCAATCCAGACAACGATTGCAAGTGCAATCAGCCCAAGAATCGTATAATCAAAAGCTTTTCGCAAGTTTTTCTTTCTTTCTTCACGCTTTCTGTTCGCTTTTGCCTGTTTATAATAATCTACTTTTTTCTGACTCATATCTGTAAGTCTCCTTCGCAATCAATCTAACCAGTATATTCTATCACACTTTTACGATTGATACAAGCTATACTGCAATAATCACTCCGCCATCATTCGCATACATGCTACTGACACCTCTGGTATCCAGAATAATAATGTCTTTTAATTTCACACGTTCTTCCAGCATCTTCTTCACATCCTGTGCTCTCTGCGGGCAGTTACAATGCGAAATTGCAAGTACCTTGTTCTCCGGATCTTTCAGATCTGCAATCACACAATCCACCATATTCTTAAGTGCTTTTTTAATTCCGCGCGCCTGACCCAGCTGGCAAATCTCTCCCTTAGCAGTAGAACCCATCACCGGCTTAATATTCAGTACTGTCGCCGCAATTGCTTTCAATCCTGTAAGTCTTCCATTCTTACGGAGCGTCTCAAGCGTCTCAAGAACAAAATATGTGTGCTGCTCTTCAATATATGCTTCTACAGCAGCTACCACTTCCTCGAATGTCATGCCCCGCTCTTCACACTGCGCAATCTTCATCCCGACCAGTGTCTGTCCTACTGATGCAGATTTTGAGTTGAACACATAAATATCTTTCTCGCCATATTCTTCTTCATATAAATTCTTGCCCAGTACGGCACTGTTATAAGAACCGCTCAGTTCAGAAGACAACGTAACAGCATATACATGTTCCGCATCACAGTGATATCCTTCCATAAATGTCTCCGGAGACGGACAACTTGACTTTGGACATGTCGGGCATTCAGCTACGTTCTTCAAAAATTCAGCCTGATTGAAAGATTCATCATCAATTATATGATAATCTCCAACCTCCAGTCCCAGTGATGCTGTCTCAAACCGACCTGAAGCCTTCATCTCTGCTGTCAATTCTCCACAACTGTCCACAATCACTTTATAACTCATAATCCAAACCTCCGAAACGTGTCATTTGCATCCATTATACATGGTTTTCATTACCACTTATAACATCATACCACACTTTTCTTTGAAAAAAAAGCTTTTTTTACCCTTCCAGTTTAATTCTTCTGGAAATTCCAAGTGCCATTCCCATCTCTATCATCAGGAACAGGATGGATGTACCACCATAACTGATAAACGGCAATGTAATTCCGGTATTCGGCATCATGTTCGTAACTACCATGACATTAAGAATTACCTGGATCGCGATATGTGACATAATTCCTGTCATGATCAGTGCTCCATACAGATCAGGTGCGTTCTGTGCAATAAAAAGCAGCCTGTAGATCAGAAGGCCGAACAAAACCAGGATAATGATCACTCCAAATACCCCAAGTTCTTCACAGATTGCTGACAGGATCATGTCGTTCTGCACTTCCGGTATTACCGTCTTTTGCACACCATTTCCCAGTCCTTTCCCGAAAAAGCCACCTGATCCGATCGCATATAACCCTTGCACCGTCTGGAAAGAAATCGTTGACGCATATTTTTCCGGGTTCAGCCAGGCAATGATACGTCTGAGTCGGAAGCTGGTACTGTTCTCAAGAAGTCTTCCGAGGATATATGATCCCACCACAAAAACAGTCAGCCCGCCTCCTGCAATCCACAGAAAAATCTTCTGCTTCTTATGTACGACAAAAAGGATACAGCAGGAAATTCCCATTACAATGATCGCAGAGCTTAGATTCTCAGTCAGCACATAAACTCCCAGTGCTGCCAAACCTCCCCACGCCACAACTCCCAGCGATCCTTTCAGGGTATGTACTTTATTTCCCATTCTACAGATCAGGTATGGGATAAATATGATCACAGCGATCTTCATAACCTCTGCCGGCTGGAATGACTGATTAGCCGGAAGCCGGAACCATCTTCGTGCACCATTTACCTCAATTCCAAGTGGTGTAAATTTAACAAGTGCAAGAAGAAGCATGGATCCCCAGTAGCTCATTGCTGCATATTTTGAAAACATATGATAATCCAGGCGAGAAACCCACATCATCACACCAATACTTCCAAGTCCGATGATTCCCTGTCTTTTCAGAAAGTACATCCCATCTCCGTATTCCGTTCGTGCTTCATAGGAACTGATACTGTATAGCATCACCAGTCCAAAACACATCAGAAATATAATAATCGCCAGAAGACTGTAATCAAAATAATGAACCGTCTGCTTTTTTACAGCCTTCCTTCGTTTGCTTTTGATTCTTTGTGCCATTTATTCACACTCCTACTTAAGCTATAACTACAAAGTCTATATCTTATAGAGTATACCATAATATCCCCCTGACGCACAAGCTTTCCGCAAGAAAATAGAGCAGGCTAATTTCCACTCGATTTGTATACACAAAAATGGTGCCGCTTCTTTGCGACACCATCTTTGTTTTACCAGCTATTCTTTATTTTTTAGCAGCAACTGCTTCTTTGATCTGTTTGGTAAGTTCTGGTACGATCTTGTTCAGATCTCCAACGATACCATAGTCAGCTACATCAAAGATCGGAGCTGTCTCATCTTTATTGATTGCAATGATCAGATCAGATTCTTCCATACCTGCTACATGCTGGATCGCTCCGGAAATACCGATTGCAAAATATACCTGAGGACGAACAGTCTTACCTGTCTGTCCTACCTGAAGATCTTTTGGTTTCCAGCCGTTATCTACAACTGCACGTGAGCAGCTTACTTCTCCGCCAAGTGCTTCTGCAAGGTCTTCCAGGATCTTGAAGTTTTCTGCACTTCCGACTCCACGTCCACCGGATACAAGAATCTTGGCATCCATGATATCAACTGTCTCAGATACAGATTTGACAACTTCCATGATCTCAACATATTTGTTATCCGGTGTGAATCCAGGATTGAATTCTTCTACATTTGCTTTTGCACCTTCGATCTTAGCGATCTTCTGCATAACACCAGGACGAACGGTTGCCATCTGCGGACGATTATCCGGACAAGCGATGGTAGCAATTGTATTTCCGCCAAATGCCGGACGAGTCATGAGAAGCTGATTGTGCTTCTGTTCTTTTCCGGCTACCGGATTAATCGGGAAATCACCGATCTCAAGCTGTGTACAGTCTGCTGTAAGACCTGTCTGTACTCTTGCGGATACTCTAGGACCAAGGTCACGTCCGATTGCAGTTGCACCTACTAACATGATCTCCGGTTTGTATTTTTCAATTACAGATGCCAGTGCGTGTGCGTATGGCTCTGTTCTGTACTCTTTCAGTTCCGGATCATCTACAACGATCACTTTATCTGCTCCGTATGCTGCAAGCTCATCTGCAAGTCCTTTTACGTCAGAACCGATCAGAACGGCTGCTACTTCTGCGTTTAAGTCTGCTGCAAGGTCTTTTGCTTTCCCAAGAAGTTCAAATGCGATTCCGCTCAGTTTGTTGTCTACCTGTTCAGCAAAGACATATACTCCCTTATATTCTTCTAAGTTCATGATATTCACCACTTTTCCTTCTTATTAAATGATATGTTTCTCTGTTAATTTTCCCATCAGGTAAGATACTGCTTCTTCCGGATCAAGAGCAACTTTTTCTCCTGCCCCTTTTCTTACTTTGTCAGATGCTTTCGCAATCTTTGTAGGCGATCCTGCAAGACCGATATTTGCATCATCCAGTGTAGTAAGATCTGCTCTTCCCCATGTTGTGATCTCAGCATCACAAGCATCGAAGATTCCGCCTGGTGTCATATAACGTGGTTCATTTAATTCTGAAAGTGCAGTGATAAGGCAAGGCATTTTTGCTTTCAGTACATGATATCTGTCTTCGAACTGACGCTGTACGATCACGCTGTCGCCTTCTACTTTGATATCCTGTGCATAAGAGATAACCGGGATGTCCAGATGTTCGGAAATCTGCGGTCCAACCTGTGCTGTATCACCATCGATTGCCTGACGTCCTGTGATGATCAGGTCATAATCGAGTTTGCGGATTGCTGCTGCGATGGTGCTTGATGTAGCCCATGTATCAGCTCCTCCAAGTACTCTGTCTGTTACAAGAATTGCTTTATCAGCTCCCATTGCAAGTGCTTCGCGAAGCACATCGGCTGCTTTTGGAAGTCCCATTGTAAGTACAGTTACTTCTGCTCCATACTGGTCTTTTAATCTAAGTGCGGCCTCAAGACCTGCTTTGTCATCCGGGTTCATAATTGCAAGCATTGCAGCTCTGTTAAGTGTACCGTCCGGATTAAACTGAACTCCGCCTTTTGTATCCGGTACCTGTTTTACACAAACAACTATCTTCACGATTCGTACCTCCTATTTCAATAAGTTTCCAGAAATAACCATACGCTGAACTTCTGAAGTTCCTTCGTAGATTTCTGTGATCTTTGCGTCACGCATCATACGTTCTACATCGTATTCTCTGATGTATCCGTATCCACCATGTAACTGAACAGCCTTTGTAGTAACTTCCATCGCTACTTCTGCTGCATAAAGCTTAGCCTGTGCAGCTTCGACAGAGTAAACTTTCTGTGTAGCTTTTGCCATGGCAGCTTTGTATACCATCATTCTTGCAGCCTCTACCTTTGTAGCCATATCTGCAAGCTGGAACTGTGTATTCTGGAACTGGCCAATCGTGCGTCCGAACTGTTTTCTTTCTTTTACATATGCGATTGTTCTGTCAAGTGCGCCTTCAGCGATTCCAAGAGCCTGAGCGGCAATACCGATACGTCCGCCATCCAGAGTATGCATAGCGATACCGAAGCCCTTGCCCTGTGCTCCAAGGAGATTTTCTTTCGGAATACGGCAGTCTTCAAAAATAAGCTCGTATGTTGAAGATCCACGGATACCCATCTTCTTTTCTTTGGTTCCGAATGTGAATCCCGGAGTATCTTTTTCTACGATGAATGCAGAAATCTCTTTCATCTTTCTGCCACGTTTTTCAACAATACCTGTTACCGCGATAATGATGTAAACATCTGCTTCTTTACCGTTTGTGATAAAGCATTTTGATCCGTTTAATACCCATTCATCTCCGTCAAGTACAGCTTTTGTCTGCTGTCCCTGTGCATCTGTACCTGCTCCTGGTTCTGTAAGACCGAAAGCTCCGAGTTTTCTTCCTGATGCAAGATCCGGAACATATTTTGCTTTCTGCTCCGGTGTTCCGTATGTCAGGATCGGGTCAATACAAAGGGAAGTATGTGCAGATACAATTACAGATGTTGTAGCACAAACCTTTGCAAGTTCTTCTACACACATTACATATGTTAAAGGATCGCATCCCTGTCCTTCGTATTCCTTCGGTACCGGAATACCGAGGAATCCATATTTCGCCATTTTTTCAACTGTTGCTCTTGGGAAAACTTCTGTTTCATCCACTTCCTGTGCAAGTGGTTTTACTTCGTTTTCTGCGAATTCTTTAAACAGAGTTCTCGCCATTTCGTGTTTCTTATCTAATCCGAAATCCATTTATTCTTCCTCCATGTCTTTATTTAGAACATCCATTACGATGTGAGTGTCAAAAATAAATTTTGCCACTCACTGATGTAATCGGATTGCTTATTCGTGCAAGCACAAACGCAATTTATACTTTTGACACTTACATCATATTACTGTGCATCAACCGGAGTTTTTGTGCGGTCTGCATTGTATACATAGAATCCTTTTCCGCTCTTAACACCAAGGTTTCCGCCACGGACCATCTTACGAAGCAGCGGGCACGCACGATATTTGCTGTCGCCTGTTTCTGCGTAAAGAACATCCATGATAGCAAGGCAGATATCAAGTCCGATAAAATCACCAAGCTCTAAAGGTCCCATTGGATGGTTTGCTCCAAGCTTCATAGCTGCATCGATTCCTGCGATGTCAGATACACCTTCCATTTTGATGAAAGCTGCTTCGTTGATCATCGGAACAAGGATACGGTTTACAACAAAACCTGCTGCTTCATTAACCTGTACAGGTGTCTTTCCGATTTCTTCTGCGATCTTCTTTATTGCATCTACAGTTTCAGCCGGTGTATTTACGCCTGCGATCACTTCTACTAATTTCATACGGTCTGCCGGGTTGAAGAAATGCATACCGATCATTGGACGGGTAAGTCCGTTGCCGATTTCTGTGATAGAAAGGCTGGAGGTATTTGATGCGAAAATGCATTCAGGTTTTGCGATCTTATCAAGTTCACCGAATGTAGTTTTCTTAACTTCCATGTTCTCAAATGCTGCTTCTACGATCAGATCACAATCTGCGCAGAGATCTTCTTTGAGTCCCGGAGTGATTTTAGCAAGGATTGCATCAACTGCTTCCTGAGTTAATTTTCCTTTCTGAACAAGTCTGTCATAGCCTTTGGCAATTTTAGCTTTTCCGCCTTCTGCCCATTCCTGTTTGATGTCGCAAAGAGCTACTTCATATCCATCTACCTGAGCAAATGCTTTTGCAATGCCCTGTCCCATTGTTCCTGCGCCAATAATTCCTACTTTCATTGAAATTACCTCCATTTTATATAAGAAATGTTCAGGGGAGTGTGATTTCTCCCCTATATTAATTTGTACTTATTTATTAAGGAAAGCTTCTACTTTTCTTTTCTCAAGGAATGCTGCCATTCCTTCTTTCTGGTCATAAGATTCAAAGCATCCGCCAAAGAGTTTTTCTTCTACTACGATTGCTTCATCCATTCCCTTCTCAAGACCTTCATTGATTGCCTGTTTGCAGTGTCTTACTGCAATCGGAGCATTCTTCGCGATTCCCGCTGCCATCTTCTTAGCTGCCGTCATCAGTTCTTCCTGTGGATAAACCGCATTTACAAGACCGATTCTGAAAGCCTCATCCGCTTTGATATTTCTTGCAGTGTAAATCATCTGTTTTGCCATGCCAGGTCCTACAAGTCTTGCAAGTCTCTGGGTTCCGCCAAATCCAGGTGTGATTCCAAGACCAACCTCCGGCTGTCCGAATACTGCATTGTCTGAACAGATACGGATATCACAGCTCATGGAGATTTCACATCCGCCGCCAAGAGCGAATCCATTAACTGCTGCGATTACCGGGATCGGAAGTGTTTCGATCTTACGGAAAATATCATTTCCTTTCTTACCAAAAGCTTCTCCCTCTTCTTTTGTAAGAGTACTCATCTCAGCGATATCTGCACCGGCTACAAAAGATTTTTCTCCTGCTCCTGTAAGGATCAGGCATCTGACTGCGTCAAGATCAACACCATTGATTGTTGCATCAAGTTCATCAAGAACTGCACTGTTCAGTGCGTTCAGAGCCTTTGGACGATTGATCGTAATAATTCCAACCTGTCCTTCTACTTCATATGTAATAAATTCCATCATCAACATCTCCTTTTGATCTGGTTTATTAATCACGTTCTACGATTGTAGCACATCCCATTCCGCCACCGATACAAAGTGTTGCAAGACCTTTCTTTGCATCACGTTTCTGCATCTCATGAAGAAGTGTAACAAGGATACGGCATCCTGAAGCTCCTACCGGATGTCCGAGAGCAATCGCTCCACCGTTTACATTTACTTTATCCATGTCGAATTTCAGATCATGTGCTACTGCAAGTGACTGTGCTGCGAAAGCTTCGTTTGCTTCGATCAGATCCATGTCGTCTACAGAAAGTCCTGTCTTAGCCATTACTTTATTTGTAGCTGCTACCGGTCCGACACCCATGATAGAAGGATCTACTCCGCCGAGTGCTCCGGCTACCCATGTTGCCATTGGTGTAACACCAAGTTCTTTTGCTTTTTCTTCACTCATAACAACGATTGCTGCTGCTCCGTCATTGATACTTGAAGCATTTGCTGCTGTTACGATACCATCTTTTTTGAATGCCGGACGAAGTCTTGCGATTCCTTCTGCTGTTGTTCCCGGACGCGGTCCTTCATCTGTATCAACTACGATGGTTTCTTTTTTCTTCTTCACTTCTACAGGAACGATCTCATCTTTGAATTTTCCTGCTTCAATTGCTGCGCATGCCTTCTGCTGGCTTGTTGCTGCAAATTCATCGAGCTGTTCTCTTGTAAGTCCCCACTGCTCTGCTACATTCTCAGCAGTAATTCCCATGTGATAGTCATTAAATGCATCCCACAGTGCGTCATTTACCATGGTATCAACCATCGGTGCATTTCCCATTCTGTATCCATAACGTGCATTTTTCAGTGCATATGGAGCCATAGACATATTTTCCATACCACCTGCAACTACAATATCAGCATCTCCTGCCTGGATCATCTGTGCTGCCATGTTCACACAGTTAAGACCGGATCCGCAAACTACATTGACTGTAACTGCCGGAGTCTCAACCGGAAGTCCTGCTTTCAGGGAAGCCTGACGTGCAACATTCTGACCAAGACCTGCCTGGATTACACAACCCATGTATACATGATCTACCTGTTCCGGAGCAACACCTGCTCTTTTTAATGCTTCTTTAATAACAATAGATCCTAATTCCGGAGCCGGAGTTGTTGAAAGAGCTCCTCCCATGCTTCCGATTGCTGTACGACACGCACCTGCTAACACGATTTTCTTTGCCATCACTTTTTCCTCCTTTTACATCTTAATGGTAAGTATCACTTCTTATTTAAATATGTACTGTTTTACTTTCCGTTTTTAAGATTTTCGCAAGGGACTTTTTTGTCCTCTTTTTTTAATATACTACCCATTTCCCGTTCTGTCAAATATTTATCAATCATTTTTTATCATTTAATTTTCTTTTAACATTTTCACCAACACTTTTTACAATGTATCTACATTATTCGTCATTTCCTACATACCACTTTTATATTGACCTTTCCCAGATATGGTGCTACACTTAAGATTGTTAAAAAATATTCAACCAGAATACTATTATTAAATTTTGAATGAGAAGGTGTGAAAATGAGCAAAAGTTTTGAAGAATTAATCTCAAAAGCAAATCAAAAAACCTTAAAGAAAGTCTCTGTTTCCAACGCACAGGATGAGCCGGTACTGCAGGCTGTCAAAGCTGCAAAAGAGCAGAACATCGCAACAGCCATCCTTGTCGGTGATGAAGCCAAGATCCGCGAGATCGCCGCTTCTATCGACATGGATCTGACAGATTTCGAGATCATCAATGAGCCGGATACCGAAGCAGCTGCATTAAAGGCTGTTGAGCTTGTACATAATGGTGAAGCTGATATTCTTTTAAAAGGACTGCTTGAAACAAAGACATTCTTAAAGAGCGTATTGAATAAAGAAGTCGGACTTCGTACCGGAAAGATGCTTTCCCATGTATGTGTATTTGAGATTGAAGGCATTGACCGTCTTCTGTTCTTCACAGACGTAGCTTTCAATACATATCCAACCCTTGCAGATAAAGTCAATATCATCAACAATGCAGTAGAAGTCGCTCATGCATGTGGCATCGAGTGCCCGAAGGTTGCTCCTCTGTGTGCAGTTGAGACAGTGAATCCAAAGATGCAGCCGACAGTCGATGCTGATAATCTCACCAAGATGTACGAGGGTGGTGATTTCAAAGGATGCCAGATCTACGGACCACTTTCCATGGACCTTGCGATCGATCCTGAGGCAGCTGTTCACAAAGGTGTGACAAATCCAGTGGCCGGACATGCTGATATTCTCCTCTTCCCGAATATCGATGCAGGAAATATCACATATAAGATTCTTGTCCGCACTGCAAAGGTCAAGATCGGTAACGTACTTGTCGGAACAAGCGCTCCGGTTGTACTTACATCACGTTCTGATGATTTCCAGACAAAACTGAATTCTATCGCTCTTGCAACCGTAATCGCAGGATCGATCACAGACTAAGGAGGATCTTTTCATGAGCTATAAAATTTTAGTAATCAACCCGGGATCTACTTCTACCAAGATTGGTGTGTACGAAGACGAAACTTTGTTATTCGAAGAAACACTCCGTCATTCCACCGAAGAGATTGCCAAATATGCAACCATCGTTGACCAGAAAGATTTCCGTAAAGAACTGATCGTAGATATTCTCGCAAAAAACAGCTTCGACATCAAATCCCTGAATGTTGTTGTCGGACGAGGCGGACTTTTAAAACCGATCCCAGGTGGAACCTATCCGGTATCTGACGCACTTCTTGCTGACTTAAAAGCAGGTGTGCAGGGACAGCATGCATCGAACCTCGGTGGCATCCTTGCCCGCGAAATCGGTGATGAGATCGGAGTTCCTTCTTACATTGTTGACCCGGTTGTTGTCGATGAGATGGAACCTGTTGCAAGATATTCCGGAATCCCGGAACTTCCGCGTATCAGTATCTTCCACGCACTGAACCAGAAAGCAGTTGCCAAACGCTACGCTAAAGAACAGGGTGTATCTTATGATTCCCTGAACCTGGTCGTTGTACATATGGGCGGCGGTGTATCCGTCGGTGCTCATAAAAATGGTAAAGTTGTCGACGTTAACAATACTCTCGACGGAGACGGACCTTTCTCACCAGAACGTTCCGGCGGTGTACCGGCAGGCGCGCTCGTAAAAATGTGTTTTTCCGGTCAGTACACACAGGCTGAAGTATATAAAAAGATCAATGGAAAGGGCGGTCTCAACGGATATCTCGGAACCAACAACATGCGTGATGTTGCAGAACGTGCCTTCGAAAAGGGTGACGAAGAAGCAGCCGGTGTATTCCACGCATTTACCTACCAGGTTGCAAAAGAAGTCGGCGCAATGGCCGCTGTCCTAAACGGTAAAGTAGACCAGATCCTTCTCACAGGCGGTATCGCATACAGCGATTACGTAACATCCGAGATCAAAGAAAAAGTCGGATTCATCGCTCCGATCACCGTCTACCCAGGCGAAGACGAACTCCTCGCCCTCGCACAGGGCGCAATCCGCGTATTAAACGGCGAAGAAAAAGCTCTGGAATATTAAAAGAATTATCCAAAGCCCTAAAACATACAAACCACATATATCTCATCGTAGAAAAAAGTCTGGCACACCTCGCCAGACTTTTTTAGTTACTACGCTTTTATTTAATAATGTCAATAACTTCGAGGGACAAATTCGGCAAAAGATAATGCGTCTATTCGTCTTTTGTGCAATGGAGATGAAACTCAAAAATCGTGGAAGCCTCTGCTGAACACGATTTTCGCTTTAGGAGGTTCATCGGAATGGTTTGCACAACTAGAATAGACGCATTATCTTTTGCCGAATTTGTCAACACAACCTAAATCATTCAAAAAAAAGAGCGGATACCCCAAAAAAGGTATCCACTCTTTTTTCTACCCTAATCTCTTTTAACTACAGCTGAACAACCCATTCCGCCACCAACGCAAAGTGTTGCAAGTCCTGTATGTACATCTTCTTTCTGCATCTCGTATAACAGACTTACAAGGATTCTCGCGCCAGAGCAGCCAACCGGATGTCCAAGAGCGATGGCTCCACCGTTCACATTCAGTTTGCTAAGATCAAATCCAAGATCCTTTCCAACTGCTACAGACTGTGCTGCGAATGCTTCATTTGCTTCGATCAGATCGAAATCTCCGATCTCCATTCCCAGTTTCTTCATAACTTTACGTGTAGAATATACCGGTCCGATTCCCATGATTGCCGGATCACATCCTGCGAGTTCTCCGCCGATCCATGTTGCCATAGGTGTTACACCAAGCTCTTTTGCTTTTTCTTCACTCATTACGATCAGTGCTGCTGCACCGTCATTGATTCCGGATGCGTTACCTGCTGTAACCATACCGTCTTTCTTAAATGCTGGACGAAGCTTTGCAAGACCTTCTTTTGTGATTCCTTTACGAGGGCCTTCATCTGTATCTACAAGAATCGTTTCTTTTTTCTTCTTCACTTCAACCGGAACGATCTCGTCTTTGAATTTACCTTCTGCCATTGCTTTTTCACATTTGTTCTGAGACCATGCTGCAAATTCATCCAGTTCTTCTCTTGTAAGTCCCCACTGTTCACAGATATTCTCTGCTGTGATTCCCATGTGATAATTGTTGAATGCATCGGTCAGACCGTCCTTGATCATAGCATCTTCAATTGTCGCATTACCCATACGATATCCGTAACGTCCGTTTCTCAGCATATAAGGAGCCATTGTCATATTCTCCATACCACCTGCAACAATAATATCAGCATCTCCTGCTGCGATCAGTTTTGCTGCAAGGTTGACACAGTGAAGTCCTGAACCGCAAAGTACATTGATTGTTGTAGCCGGTACTTCATTCGGGATTCCTGCATATACAGCTGCCTGACGTGCCGGATTCTGTCCGTTGCCTGCCTGGATAACATTACCCATATACACTTCATCAACCTGATCCGGAGCAACACCTGCTCTCTTCAAAGCTTCTTTGATTACAATCGTTCCAAGTTCTACAGCTGATGTGTTTGCGAACTGTCCACCCATTACACCGATCGCTGTACGACATGCACCTGCTAAAACAACTTTTCTTGCCATGATAAAAATCCTCCTTTATTTTGTAAATCACCTGATGTTTTTATTATAATCCTCCAAAAAACAGAATTCAATAGATGTTTGATATTTTTTTAACATTTTTTCATGTTCTATTACAGATACATGATACGATTCGGTTGAAAGGTTTCTTACTAGATGTTAAGATTTTTCTTGGTGTTTATATTTATTTTATATTTTTTATAATAATTTTATTGAAAGGATTTTTTTCACATGCACGAATTAAAACCAAAGCTTTTTGACATCATGAAGGGCTATTCCAAAGAGCAGCTGATCAAGGATATCATTTCCGGTATCATTGTTGCCATCATCGCCCTTCCACTTTCCATTGCACTTGCCATTGCTTCCGGTGTAGGACCGGAACAGGGACTTTACACCGCGATCATTGCCGGCTTCTTTATCTCTTTCTTCGGAGGAAGCCGTGTACAGATCGGAGGTCCGACTGCTGCCTTCGTTGTCATTATTTACGGAATTGTCGCAAACTACGGAACCGACGGTCTGATCGTCGCAACCATCCTCGCAGGTATCATTCTTGTGATCATGGGAATCTGCCGCTTCGGTTCTCTGATCAAGTACATTCCTTACACAATTACGACCGGATTTACCTGCGGAATCGCAGTCACACTTTTCGTAGGTCAGCTAAAAGACTTCTTCGGAATGGAAATGGAATCTGTCCCATCTGAATTCCTGGAAAAAATAATTGCCTATGTAAAAAACATCCACAGCATCAATCTGACTGCAACACTCATCGGACTTGCTGCCGTTGCAATCATGCTTCTCTGGACAAAGATAACCGACAAGATCCCGGGATCTTTAGTAGCAATCGTCGTTACAACTGCTATTGCATACTTTGCAAAACTTCCGGTCAATACCATCGGCAGCGTATATGGACAACTGAATTCTGCATTTCCTGCTTTCCATGTTCCTTCGATCACCATTGAGCTGGTACAGCAGATGATCTCACCGGCATTTACCATCGCAGTCCTTGCCGCAATTGAGTCTCTCCTCTCGGCTGTTGTAGCTGATGGTATGATCGGTGATACCCATAAATCCAACGCAGAGCTTATCGGACAGGGGCTTGGAAATATTTTCTCCGGTCTGTTCGGCGGAATCCCTGCAACCGGAGCTATCGCAAGAACCGCTGCCAATGTGCGTAATGGTGGACGTACTCCGATTGCCGGTATCACACACTGCATCACTCTTACGATCATTCTTCTGGTGCTGATGCCACTTGCTGCCTTGATCCCAATGACCACACTTGCCGCAGTGCTTCTTGTGGTTGCTGCAAACATGGCCGACTGGAGTTCTTTCTTCCGCCTGTGTAAAAGTGCTCCTAAAAGCGATATCATCGTCCTTGTTATAACCTTTTTCCTGACGGTATTTTTTGATCTGGTTGTGGCAATCGAGATCGGTGTCGTTCTTGCTGCCCTTCTTTTCATGAAACGTATGGCAGAAACAGCCGATATCAAAGCCTGGAAATATACCGATTCACCGGATATTACTCCCGGAGAAGCGGAAAAATTACGTGAGATCCCACATTCTATCAGCGTATTCGAAATCTGCGGACCGATGTTCTTTGCCGCAGCCGATCAGCTTCTCGGCATCAACAGCGATCATCGCACCAAAGCTGTCGTCATCCGTATGCGAAGCGTACCGGCTATCGATGCCAGTGCAATGAAATGCCTCCACGAACTCGCTGAACGTGCCCAAAAAAAGAATATCCATCTGATCTTCTCTCATGTCAATGAACAGCCGATGAAGGTCATGAAAAAAGATGGTTTCTTCGAGCTGATCGGGAAAGAAAATTTCCATGAAAACATTGTCGATGCACTGGATTATGCGGAAGCACTTGTAAAATAATCCTGCGATCATTATGTTTTTTCAAAAAAACAATTTTGTCATTGACATTTGCATAACAATTTGTTAGATTAAAGTTGCTCATATGACTGACGGAAGTGGAATGAACCACAAGGGAATATGAGGATTTGATTATTTAGCCGACCGTCTGGGCGATTCAGCTCAGATGCCGGCTTTTTTTACGCATTTTTATAAGATTTTTCATAAATCAGGGCTATATAAAAGCGTAAACATCCATCGGTTCTTCTGGCTGAACCTTTTCATATGTCCGGAATTTGCCAGAACTTTCCGGGCATAAACCGCAGCAACACAGTGTATAATAACCGGGTCATAGTTACTATGGCTCACCCACAAGAAGGAGGAATAACCAAATGATGCAGAAAGAACAATGGCAGGGATTTGAAGGAAGACTCTGGAAAGAAGAAATCAACGTTCGTGATTTCATCCAGAACAACTACACACCTTACGAGGGAGATTCTTCATTCCTTGCAGACCCGACCGAAGCAACAAACCAGCTCTGGGGCAAGCTTCAGGAACTCCAGAAAGAAGAACGTGCAAAAGGCGGCGTTCTGGATATGGAAACAGAAGTTGTATCTTCTCTTACCGCTTACGGTCCAGGATATATCTGCGAAGAACTGAAAGATAAAGAACAGGTTGTGGGGCTTCAGACTGACAAACCTCTGAAACGTGCATTCATGCCATTCGGTGGAATCAAAATGGCAGAAGAAGCATGCAAAACTTACGGATACGAACCAAATCCGAAATTCCACAAAATTTTCACGGATTATCATAAAACACATAACCAGGCAGTATTTGATGCCTACACACCGGAAATGAAGAAAGCACGCCATGCCAAGATTCTTACAGGTCTTCCGGATACTTACGGACGTGGACGTATCGTCGGTGATTACCGCCGTGTTGCTCTTTACGGCATCGATCTTCTGATCGCTATGAAACAGGACGATCTCGCAAACTGCGGATACGGATCCATGCGTGATAATGTAATCCGTCAGAGAGAAGAACTCGCAGAGCAGATCCGTGCCCTCAAGGGTATGAAAGAAATGGCTGCTGTCTACGGATTCGACATTTCCGAGCCAGCCAAAAATGCAAAAGAAGCATTCCAGTGGCTGTACTTCGGATACCTTGCAGCAATCAAGACTCAGAACGGAGCTGCCATGAGTGTCGGACGTGTATCTACCTTCCTTGATATCTACATCAAGAGAGATATGGAAGCAGGCATCCTTACAGAAGAAGAAGCTCAGGAATTAGTTGACCATATGACAATGAAATTCCGTATGGTTAAGTTCGCACGTATCCCATCCTATAACCAGCTCTTCTCCGGCGACCCGGTCTGGGCTACACTGGAAGTCGGCGGAATGGGACAGGACGGACGTTCTATGGTAACAAAGACCGACTACCGTTTCCTGCACACCCTGGAAAACATGGGACCTTCTCCGGAACCGAACCTGACTGTACTTTACACAGAACGTCTTCCGAAGAACTTCAAGGACTATGCTTCACATATTTCTATTGAAACAAGTTCTATCCAGTACGAAAATGATGATGCAATGCGTCCGGTATGGGGCGATGACTATTCTATCTGCTGCTGCGTATCTGCAACACAGACAGGTAAAGAAATGCAGTTCTTCGGAGCAAGAGCAAACCTTGCAAAATGCCTTCTTTACGCGATCAACGGTGGTATCGACTGCAAGTCAAAAGATCAGGTAGGACCGGCTTACACACCGATCACTTCTGAATACCTTGATTATGATGAAGTAATGGCTAAATACGACAAGATGATGGACTGGCTCGCAGGACTGTATGTAAACGTACTGAACCTGATCCAGTACATGCATGACAAATACTACTATGAAGCATCTCAGATGGCACTGATCGATACCGATGTACGTCGTACATTTGCAACAGGTATCGCAGGATTCTCTCATGTAGTTGACTCCTTAAGTGCGATCAAATATGCAAAAGTGAAAACAATCCGTGACGAAAACGGACTCGTTGTAGACTTCGAGACAACCGGTGATTTCCCGAAATACGGAAATGATGATGACCGCGCAGATGATATCGCAGTATGGCTTCTTCAGACATTTATGAAGAAACTGAAAAAGCATCACACCTACCGTGAATCCGAACCGACAACTTCTATCCTTACCATTACCTCAAACGTTGTATATGGAAAAGCTACCGGTGCTCTTCCGGACGGAAGAAAAGCAGGCGCACCGCTTTCACCTGGAGCAAACCCAAGCTACGGTGCAGAACAGAACGGACTTCTTGCTTCCCTGAACTCCGTTGCCAAGCTGCCTTACGAATGGGCACTTGACGGAATCTCTAACACCCAGACCATCAACCCGGATGCAATCGGACATACTCCGGATGAGCGCATTAACAACCTGGTAAATGTTATGGACGGATACTTCTCACAGGGTGCTCACCATCTGAACGTCAACGTATTCGGAACAGAAAAACTTCTTGACGCTATGGAACATCCGGAAAAAGAAGAATACGCAAACTTTACGATCCGTGTATCAGGATATGCGGTTAAGTTCATCGACCTTACACGCGAACAGCAGCTCGATGTAATCGCAAGAACCTGCCACGATCGTATGTAATTACCGAACTTACACTCTTTTGCCAAACATACCGTTATGCTGGAAGTCATGCATTTTAAAATGCATGACTTTCGGCACATACAGAGATGCTGCCGGCAGCTTCTCCTGCATACTAAGGCATTTAAAGGACTCTGCCTGATCCGCAGTTTTCCAATCACACAATGAAAAAGGAGATTTTCATATGACTCAAATCAAAGGACTTATTCACTCTACAGAAAGCTTTGGTTCTGTTGACGGACCCGGGGTACGTTTTATTATATTTGTTCAGGGATGTCCACTGAGATGTCAGTTCTGCCATAACCCTGACACCTGGAATATGACAGATAAAAACGGCGCAACCTGGCGCAGTGCCGATGAGCTTCTTGCGCAGGCTCTGCGTTACCGCACTTACTGGAAAAATGGTGGTGGAATCACTGTAAGCGGCGGAGAACCTCTCCTTCAGATTGATTTTCTGCTTGATCTTTTCAAAAAAGCAAAGGCAAAAGGTATTCACACAACGATTGATACTGCAGGCGGTCCTTTTACCAGAGAAGAACCATTTTTCTCCAAATTCCAGGAGCTGATGCAGTATACCGATCTTCTTCTTGTTGATATCAAGCATATCGATGAAAAATCTCACAAAGAGCTGACCGGAAAAACGAATAAAAACATTCTGGATATGATCCGCTTTCTCTCCGATACCAAAAAACCTGTCTGGATCCGCCATGTGCTCGTACCGGAGCGCAGCGACTATGATGAATACTTAAACCGGTTAAATGATTTTATCCAGACACTTGATAATGTAGAAAGAGTGGAAATCCTGCCTTACCACACACTTGGTGCCTACAAATGGAAAGAGCTGGGACTTGATTATCCCCTCGAAGGGATCAATCCACCTTCGAGAGAACGCGTGGAAAATGCAAAGAAAATCCTGCACTGTTCATAAAAGTTACTGTTCACAGTACCTGTGACCAGCAACGCATAAGACATATTTAAAAAAATAGATGACAGCTTTCTCTTCATATTTTGCCTGTAATGTGCTATGATTGGTGTAGTGTATTTAAGAGAGGAGAAATATAACAATGAACGAAAGAATGGAACGCGTATTGCAAAAAATGAGAAAAAAAGGAATCGATCAGTTACTTGTATCTGATCCACTCAGCATCCGCTTTTTAACAGGCATCACGGTAAATCCTGGGGAAAGATTATATGCCCTGCTGCTTCGTACAAGCGGAAAGCATACGATTTTCCTGAACTATCTGTATTATGTTTCCAATACAGGCTTTGAAGAAGTATGGTTCAGCGATATGGACGATCAGATTGGTGTTCTGACCAGTCATATCGACACCAAAGGCGTACTCGGTATCGATAAAGTATTTCCGGCACGTTTTCTTATTCCGCTTCAGGAGCG
Source organism: Allocoprococcus similis (assembly GCF_054660775.1). NCBI lineage: Bacteria > Bacillati > Bacillota > Clostridia > Lachnospirales > Lachnospiraceae > Allocoprococcus > Allocoprococcus similis. The sequence goes on along the minus strand of NZ_BAAHSG010000006.1, from coordinate 20,723 downwards.
CTGCCCTGAGCTGAAGACCGTATGGGGATCTGACTGTGTAGATGGTGTCCGCGCGGTAAAGAATGCCGAAGAAATTGAAATCATGAAGCATTCTAGCGAAATCAATGATCTGGTTATGGAACGAGCTGCTGCTTATATCAAAGAAGGTATGACTGAAAAGCAGATTGCTGATTTTATCGATGCAGAATACCTCAAAGAAGGTGCGAGTGGTGTAAGCTTTGATACCATCGTATGTTTCGGAGCGAATGCAGCTGACCAGCATCATACACCAAGTGAGACAAGAACCTTAAAAGCCGGTGAATGCGTCCTGATCGATATGGGCTGCGTATGGCATGGATATTGTTCAGATATGACAAGAACTTTCTACTGCAAGAGCGTAGATGATGAGCAGGCTGACATTCATGATATTGTCCGCACTGCTGTCGAAAAGGCAGAAGCTGCGATCAAACCGGGTGCACGTTTCTGTGATATTGATGCACAGGCAAGAGACTACATCGACGAAAAAGGCTACAGCGAATACTGGAAGATCCGCCTTGGACACTTCATCGGACAGGAAGACCATGAATACGGAGATGTCAGCCCGATCAATAAAAATGTGGCTGAACCTGGTATGATCTTCTCCATCGAGCCTGGTATCTATATTGAAGGCAAGTACGGCGTCCGTGTAGAAGACCTCGTTCTGGTAACAGAAGATGGACATGAAATTCTGAATAAAGTAGAAAAGAAATACCGTATTGTCGGCTAATTAAAAGATATCTGTTTACTACATTTTAATGCCCGGTTTTCAAACAGAATGTAAAAAGTCTGTTTGAAAACCGGGCATTGTTACTGTTTTTATGTTATGTTCCTGTAATCTCTTATCCAGTTATCTTACACTGGCATTCTCTCTTATACATGCAGGTTCTTCTCTATCTCCTGTCGCATTTCTTTCCCTTTAAAAAGGGTCAGTCCGATCAGCATCAGCACTCCCATCCCAATCGAAATCACAGACGGAAATACAATCTTTACCTTTCCTGTCACCAGAAAGAAAAACGGTAAGATCATTCCATAAAGTGCTGCCATCACAAAATATACCAGATAGTCTTTTGCCTGTCGATAATACACCCTCGATATGATCAGCATCGAAACCATAATCAGTCCACTTACTCCCGGAAGTACAAAATCGATCGACCAGCCATGCCACTTAGTCAGCCAGTCCCAGATGATACAGCCGACCGTCACAATGATCAGCTGCCACATGGCATTCTTCAGCAGATTATACCGCTTGAAGAACCCCACCGCAAGCGCCAGCCACATACTAAAGGCACCGCCACACACGAACAGCGACAGATGAAAATTCGTATCAATGCTGTAATCCACGCCAAGTGCCGTTACGATAGCGATCATACAAAGAAAGGTAAATATTTTGAATATCTGCATCCCCTTCGCTTCTGTCATAACGCTTTCCGGATATTCCACCTTAAGGATCTCCGTTTTCACTTCCTGTTCTCTCAGAATCTGGAAAAAATTTTCTTTGATTGCATCACAGTCATATCTGGACGTAAATCCCAGATAAATCTTATCCCGGAAGGAACACATACAAAGCTCTACTTTCGGCGTACTTGTATATACACCAAAATACCCGATATACGGCTCATAGCTTTCCGGCATCCGGATGATTCCCATGTTGGAAAAAATAGCGGTCACATCACTTTCTGCCGTCCTCGCCCCGATATTGATACAGACATTTTTAAGTTCCAGCGGCGCAAATTTCAGGATTGGGTGTACCTGCAGGGCGAAGTAATCATTCATCCGCTTCTCCATCCTTTCCGCTGTCAGTTCTTCTTTAAAGCATGCATTTACTTTTTGCACAACATCTGCGAACTCTTCTTTTCCACCTTGAAAATGATATCCAGGTTCGATCCAGTTGAAAAAATTGAGCATTGTATTGGTCGGAAAGAAATTACGCAGATTAACCGGAACCATCAGTACAACCGGCTTGCTTTCCTGCCGTCTTGTCATTGTCCGGTGAATCGCACACAGATATACCGCAGTCAGAAATACCGTCATCGACACACCATAAGTCTTTGCCTGACGCTTCAGTTCTTCGACCGGAATTTCTGCCTCTGTCGTCTGCAGACTTCCAAGCTCACGCCGATTTCCGCGAAGCTGATGCGCTGCCGGTTTTTTCTCCTTTTTGCGGTCTGCCTGGCGGGAATAATATCTTTCAAATCCATCCGCTTCCTGATCGGAAAGGCTCTCCGAATACTCTGACAGAACCACATCCTCCAGTCCATCCTCATGATGTGCCAGATACAGATAATTTTTCACCAGTTCCCGTACAAATTCACTGGCACCGGTTCCGTCTGTCAGCACATGAAAGACCTCAAAATTGATTCTCTTTTTGTAATAAGTCACTTCAAAAAGCAGATCTCTCTTATCACGGATATAAAGGCTGCTACACGGCTCCTTATACTCTTCTCTTACAACCGGTCTTTTATTACTCTGTTCCAGATAATGCCAGAACAATCCCTTTCGCAGCACAGACAGAAAAATCGGATATTTTTCCAGTGTCCTGTCTACCGCCTTCTGCAGGATCTCCTGCTGTATATCCTCTTTCAATTCACAGTAAAACCGGAATACACGGGTATCCCTTTTACTGCTCGCCGCCGGAAAAAGCTTCGCTGCATTGTCCAACCTTCTCCAGTGCTTTACATTTGCCTGTGGCATTTTCTATTCCCCCTCCAGAAAATGATTGATATATTCAAAACTTTCCTGTACATGCAGACTCCGGATCCCCAGTGCAAAATATCCGTGAAGTGCATCCTTGATCCGGTGTACTTCCACCCGGTTACCTGCCTCTGCAAGACGTCTTCCATACGCTTCTCCCTCATCCCGGAGCGGATCAAATTCTGACGTCAGGATCAGTGTATCCGGCTGCCCTGACAGATCTTTCTCCAGAATCGGTGCAAAATATGGATTTAACTTGTCCTCTTCCGAACCTGCATAAAGATTGATATAATCTTTTAATTTGCCTGCCGTCAGAAGATAATCCTGCCCATTCTCCCTTACGGAAGAGAACAGACTCTTCTCTGAATAATCATTATTGACTGCCGGATAAATCAGAATCTGTCTCTTTGGCATAAATTCGCCACGGTCCCGTGCCATAATGGACAATGCTGCCGCCAGATTGCCACCTGCACTGTCTCCAATCAGAGTAATATCCTCCGGCATTGTATCTGGATGCGTATACAATGCTCTTGCCACGGCATAGCAGTCCATAAGCCCGGTCGGGAACTTGTGTTCCGGCGCCAGGCGGTATTCTACTGCTGCTACAGTCTGCCCTGTCGCCTGTGCCATCCGGGAACATACTCTCTCATAATTTTCCACATGCTCAGTCGACCATCCTCCTCCATGAAGGAAAAGCATGATCTTTCTTCCCTTGATCTGATCCTTTTCCAAATAGGATTCCTCGTCCGGGAAAAATACCCGGATTGGAACTTCGTAGTCCCCGTTATAGACCTGCAGATCCATTTTCTTATAAAATATTTTCATCGGATCCAGTCTTTTCAGATCCGCAAGCTGCCTTGATACTTCTACATCAATCCCTCCAAAAGACAGGATTTTCAAGATTGCTTTTGTTGCTATATTGATCGCCATATTATTTTTTCTGTCCTCATTTATTTTTTCACACAGATTTATTCTACCATAGAATGGTGTCCCCTACCACTCTTTCTCTTGCCATCTTTGCTACATTAACCCATTTTCAGGTTTCACAATCATCTCATAATTTATTTGACACAGACTGTCAAAACAGTTACCATACACTTATACACAAGGAGGGTGTATTTGTTTTATGAATAATAAGAAAAATATAGACGACTATTTTGATGATAACTTTGAAGTAACTTATACAGGCGATCTCCCGTCGATCCCTGTGGGGCAGGATGATTATGACGACCGGTATGACGGCACAGACTACCTTGACGATTATGAAACTGATGACTACTACGATGAAACAGACAGGCTTGATCCTGATTATGACGATGATTATGAAGAAGAGGATTTTTATGACCGCCAAAGGCCCGCCAGACGGGCAGAACGGAGAAATTCCCGCAGACGTCCCGATTCCTCTTCCGAAGAACTGGCTGCTCCAATTCGGAATATTGCCCGCACCGGAAGTACTGCTGCCGAAAAGCTGACTAATTTTATTCTTCGCCCGGCACCGGTACTGATGTCCGCCATCATCCTGGCGATTACCTTTTTCTCGTTCTGGAACCAGATGTCTGATTATGGTGATGTCAAGACGCTAAGCTCCAATCCCGATCTTACACTGGTTGCATACCTGGCTGTCGGAGGGGTTATGCTGATCTGGATGCTGTCAACATTCTTTTTCACATTAAGTGGTATCTGGCACGGAAATGGACGAGGGCTTACCTACTTTGTTCTGGTATATATTCTTTCCTACCTGTTCAGCCTTGCGGCAAATGCAATTCCTGCGGATGTCGAACTGCTTACCGGTATCCGGGGCGGCATCCTGGTATTTGGTTCTCTTTACCCGGCATATTTTCCATTCTGCGTGGTGGGAATTATTACTTGTATTTTGCGGAAAATTTTGAAGTAAAACATTCCTCATACTAAGGCATATGCCTAGGTCATCCTCTTATGATATTTTTGCTTTATAACTAAACACCAACCAATTACATACAAAAAAAGAGTAAGGCAAATCACTCATCCATCTGATTTGGCTTACTCTTTTCCTACTTACTTCTGTTTCATTCCCGATGTGTTTTCCAACTTTTGTACTATTTTTTCTATATCATATTCCGGTGCATAGGTTTTGGCAATATCATAGATTCTTTGTATCGTCAAGACATCCTCTTCCAGAAAGTCTGCAATTTCCTCTGCTGACATCCCTTTTTGCAATTTTTTTATAACAATTGAAACTAATGCTTCCCTGTACCCTTCTTTACGCCCTTCTTTACGCCCTTCTTTACGTCCTTCTTTACGTCCTTCTTTACGTCCTTCTTCACGACCTTCTCGCATCCCAATTATTTTTGCACTTTTCATAAACGAATTATGATCCCACAAAATTTTTTGTCTTTCTTCGTATTCTCTTCTTTTTCTTTCATCTGCACTCATCTTCTCCAGACATTCATAAGCTTCTTTAATATATTCATTTTGCTCTGCCATCTTTGCAAAATCCTTTCTGTTCTTTCCGCTCATAAATCGCATCCACTGGATGATCCCAGTTTCATTCTGACTTTCCGGTGGCAACTTTTTCAATTCCAGAATATGAATCTGCAGCAAGTCCGTCAGCACTTCTCCAGTCTCTTTATCACAGAACATTCCCGCATGATAACATCTGATATCATTTTCAAAGAAATTAAAGTCCAAAATTCCAACATGAATGCACGGTTTAATTCTATCATAAGTATCCCCTGTTTTCATTTGATCCGTTACCATCTTTGACAGATAATAAAAGCTCCTCTGAAACCAGAATTCAAATGGCACCACTTGCATTTCCAAATCCATCTGCTCTCCATTTTTCAAGAGAACTCTTACATCCAGAATCCCGTATTTATCTTCCGGATATTCTTTTCTTAAAATTGTTGGCATCAACTTTGTTTTCTGAATTTCTTCTGGATCTTTCTTTAGAATTGCCGCAATCAATCCCTGTCTTACTTTTGCATTCTCCATTAATTCTTTGAAGCAGAAATCTACCGTTGGATGCATTATAAAGCTATCCTGATTTTCTGTTAATTGTTTCTTTTCTTCTGTCATATGATTCCCCTTTCTGCATTGTAAAAATATAGAAAGGAAAATCTGACTTTTCTACTATAAATATTTTAACATACTGTCATCCTTTGTAAAGGCAAACTCCCATACTTCTATATTTTCTTTTGCTTTGTTCATTGTCGGGAGTTTACTCGAAAATTGAGCACCGAAAATGAGATACCTTCTGATTATGGTTAATTAGATACTTTTTCGATTTTAGAACTAAATCGAAGTAAAATAACTCTATCACATTTTCCTGAAATTTTATACCCTGCATAACATTTTCGAGCACTTTCGTTGCATTTCAATCATCAGACCATTTTATATACATATTCAAAAAAATCCCATACTCCATGTACAAATCACATGAAATACAGGATCTTTTTATTCATCTAACTAGAATTTGATTACGCCAAGGATGATTCCTGAGATCAGGCAGATAATACTTACGCCCCAGATCCAGAAGAAACTGTTCTTGATGTGGTCTTTGATCTCCACTCCAGCAAGACCGGTTCCAAGGAAAGTAGCCGGAACAACCGGGCTGATGAATGTTGCACAATTACGGCAAACAACCATTGCAATAGCAATATGTGCCGGATTCACACCGAATTCGTTTCCGATTCCGATCAGTACCGGAAGCATTCCAAAGAAGAAGGAATCGGTATCGAACATCAGTGTAAGTGGTACAGATACCAGACCTACGATAAGTGGTAAAAATCTTCCCATAGACTGTGGAACTACACTTGCAAGTACATTTGCCATGTGCGTCATGATCTCTGTTTCCTGCATAACCCCAAGGAATACACCTGCACAAAGAATCGTAGATGCCATGGTAAGTGCCGGGCCTGCATGAGATTTAATGATCTTACCCTGCAATTTTGCACCTGGATAGTTTACAAAAAGAGCCACTGCACATCCTACCATAAAGATATAGTAAGACGGTACCTTTGCAAGAACCAGGTTTACGATCACTACCAGTGTTACGATCACGTTGAATACAAAGAGTTTCGGTCTTGCAAGTTCATTCTTTTCGCTATCTGTTACAGCTTCATCTTCAATTCCGCCATACTCGATTTTTTCTGCTGAAGAAGTGCCTGCGCCTCTCTTCTTTTCGATATTTCCCCAGATAAATGCAGTTCCGAGTGCAATGAAAATACCTACAACCTGCATTGGAATGATCTGTTTCCACAGGGCATTCGGTTCAATTCCGAGAACAGTAGCCGCACGCATTGTCGGTCCGCCCCATGGCAGAAGGTTCATAACACCCATTGCAGATACGCAGATGAGCATCAGAGTTGTCGGTCTCATATTCAGACGTTTGTACACCGGGAGCATTGCCGGAATCGTGATCAGGAATGTGGAAGCTCCACCTCCGTCCAGATGTCCGATCATCGCAATGATACAGGTCATCATTGCCACGCCAACTACATTACTTCCAACCTTCTTCATCAATGCATTGATGATCTTATCGAACATTCCTACATCTGTCATAATTCCAAAGAAGAGTACTGAGAAGATAAACAACGCCGCAGTACCATGTACTCCGGACACACCGGCTGAAATAAATTCCCCCATTTCTTTGATCGTAAATGTTCCGGTCGCTACAAGGATCGCACCTGTTACAGTGGATACACTGACAAACGCAAGTGCCGGTACCGTTACATTTCTTAAAAGCAACGCAATCACTACAATGATCGTTGCAAATCCCAATAAGGCAAGCATCGCTTCACTCATGGCTTTTTCTCCTTCCTTTTGTACGGGTACTTTTTCGTACCATTTATTTGATGATTCCATTATAAAAACCCAACCTTACACTCTTACGGATTCCTCCTTACATTTTGTTAAGGTAAATCTTTAAAAGTATTAAGGTTGGGTTTGTCGTGTCTTACATCTTACATGGAATCCTTTGCCCGGTTTCGGATTGCCTCAAGAATCGCAGTATCAGACACCGGTTTCTCCACATAACCATCGATGATTCCTTTTTGCTTTGCTTCTACTGCCTCCCGGCTCAGTCCGTCTGTAATGATAAATTTCATCATATCCGGATATTTTCCTGCCAGTGACATACAAAAATCAACACCGCTGCAGTCTTCAAGTGTCTCATCCACCACAAGAACGTCCATCTCCTGTTCTCGCAGACACTGCTGCAGTTCTTCTTTTTTCATACAAGTACGGATCTGGATTCCGATTTTTTCAAAATTCTTTTTTAAAAGCTGCAATACTTTCGCATTATCATCCGCCACAACAATATGGTATTCCTTGCCGGACACATTCTGTGCGATCTGCGGCGTATGATCCATATCAAGTATCGGAAGGTAAATATGAAAAGTACTTCCTTTTCCCTTTTCACTTTCCGCGTACAGATAGCCTTTGTGGGAAGAGATGATCTGTTCTGCAAGTGCAAGGCCAAGTCCGGTTCCTTCCCCACCTTTCTTTGTTGTGAAGAAAGGATCAAATATATGGCGGAGGGTTTCTTTATCCATTCCGCATCCATTATCTTTGACAAGAATGTGGATATAGCTTTCCCACGCTTCAGAGAGCTTTCGTGCTACCTTCAGATTTACTTTCGATTTTGCTTCTTTTTTACATACCACAAGGATCATTCCCTGTTCCTTTCCGATGGCATGGACCGCGTTTACACAGATATTAAGCAGCACCTGGTTCAGCTGGGTTGTATTTCCTAAAATACTCTCCGTCTCGATCTGGATATCACTTTCCAGCTGAACCTGTGGAGTACAGATCGACTCGATCATTTTCAGTGCACGCGTCATCATTTTTTTCATCGGAATACTTTTATATACCGTCTCCACATTTTTCCGGCTCAGCGATGAAATCTGCCGGACAACATCTTTTGCCTTTTCGGAAGCATCGTATATTTCCTTCGCGCTGTCCTGTTCCTCCGAACCTTCCGGAAGTTCCATCATAAGAAGTTCCGCATATCCCATGATCGGTGTTAGAAAGTTGTTAAATTCATGGGCTATTCCGCCGGTCATGGTTCCCATGATCTGCAGTCTCTGCTGGTGTGCAATGTTCTCCTCACTGCGATGCATTTTTTCCAGCTGCTCGTTTAATTCTTTCAAATCATCGATTTCTCTTACCGCTCTTCGTATATCCTTCATCACTCGCCAGAGTATGAAAACCAAAGCACCGGCTGATAACAAGATTCCGACAAAAACGAATATCATTTTCAGAAATCCTTCTGCGATAGGCTCATAAAGATCATCATAATCAATTACCGCGCTGACACTCCAGAAACTATCCTGCATCTTTACCGGTGAATAAGCACTTATTTTCCGCACTCTCGGCTGTTCCGGATCGGTCCACCAATAAGAATAATAGTCGGAAATGCCTTCTTTCCCGCTATTTTGTCCCTCCACCATCTGTTTCAGGCTTGCATAATCCAGATCCGGGTACATCTCCATTCTTCCTTCGATGACCTTTATTCCCCACTGTTTTTTATCCGGATGCATGATAATGGTGCCATCCGCATTTTTTACAACAATATAACCATTCGTTCCGATACGGATGCCGGAGATCAGCTTCTGATAATATTTTTCTGCATCAATCATCAGACAGATTTTCCCGCCTGTTTTTAAATCTCTTTTATACACATTATAGATTTTTCCGGAAGAATCTTTTTCCATGTAAACACTGTTTTTCTCAGAACATTGGGTAAGAAGTTCACTACTTTTCATTTCCACATCCCTGACATACTTTGTGATCTTTCCGTCCTGATCTTCCAGATAAAGATTCGCGATCATACTATTCTGCGTGGAAATGTATTCTTTATAAATGTTCTCTGCATCTTCTGCTTCCCGTTCTTCTGTTATATCTGCCAGAAATTCCAGGTTATCTTCATATTCCCTTGCGGCTACCGACATATTTTCACTTAAGATCCTGGTTGTCAGAAGCAATTGCTCTTCCTGGTTTTCCATAAGTGTATCGCGGTATTTTTTCCAGACTCCGAACCCCGCTAATACAAATACTACGATCAGAAAAAGCGGAATCACGGCAATCCATGTTTTTTTATTTTTTTTCATATTCCCTTATCCTTGCCTGGTAATCGATTGACTTGTTCTCTTTCTAATATTATAATGTTTTTTATAAGTTGTATAGAATTTTATTGAAATTTTTACTTTTGGGAGGTTGCCTCAATGGCTGACAAAATACTGATCGTAGACGATGATCCGGCAATCTGTAAGCTGCTGGAAAAAGTAATGCACAGCAATGAGTTGGAAACAACAACAGTAAACTGTGGCATGGATGCTCTGTCCATCCTTAAAAATCATACATTTGACCTGATCCTTATGGATATTATGCTGGGAGATATGGAAGGATTTGAGGTCATCAAACGGCTTCGCAATCAGGGGATCAGTACCCCGGTTATGATCGTCAGCGGACGTAACGAGGACTATGATTCCCTGTACGGACTTTCCCTTGGCGCGGATGATTATATCACCAAGCCGTTCCGGCCGCTTGTACTTGGTGCCAAAGTAAAAGCACTGATCCGCCGCAACAAGAATCTGGTACTCGACAATTCCGATACTCTGGAATGCGGTCCATTCAGCTATGATACCACAACCATGCGTTTTTACAAAAATGACGAAGAGCTGATCCTTTCTTCCAAGGAGTCTGCACTTCTTCTGCTTTTTATGAAGCATCCGCAGCAGGTTTTCACCAAGGACATGATCTATGAGCATGTCTGGGGCAATACGGTTGCCGTTGATGACAATGCGATCATGGTCTATATCAACCGGCTTCGTGGTAAGATTGAGGACGACAGACAGAATCCGGCGCATATCCTGACGATTCGCGGACTGGGATACCGTTTTGTTCCGTAAACGACCTTTTCATCAGGAGGAAGCTCCATTCGGAACCTTCTCCTAATAAAAAAGAATGTGCCTCGGCACATTCTCGCGCCGAGCGCGGTCGCTTGCGACATTCTTCATCTTCGTGCGAGTGCGCATCTCCGGCACGCAGTGCCTTTTATTTCATAGGAAGTTCCTTTGGAATTTCCTATGAAATAAAAAGATGACTTTTCACCCGCTCATTTGTGAAAAGTCATCTTTTTTATTCCTCACCAGTCTGGTGCAGTCCATATTCATGGCAGAAAATTTGATTCCCGTTCTCAGTTATTATACGCTCTATTTTACAACCGGAAAGAGGTTCAGGACTGTCCCGTTCTCGTTTGGAATTTTATTGCACAGCATCGCAAGAAACAGTGAGGTGGCAAGAAGATCGGCACACCCACCCGCGCTGATACCACGCTTTATATAATCCGCATCCATGCGGATCAGTTTGTCTAACGCATCTTCTGAGTAGGCTCCGCCTTCCTCCAGAAACTGCATCGCTTCCATCTGGACCTGATAAAGGACCGATGGATTCTTTCTCGATAAAATGTTGGAATCCTGCACCCGGCTCATTAGTGCAAAAAGGATCTGTAATTTGATCCGGTTCCACTCCATTCCCCGCAAAAGTCCATCCTCCAGTACCGGAAGCGCAATATGAAAAACAGATGGGTATCCGGCAAGTGCTTCCCCGCGAATCCCTGTTGTCCCGTATTGTACGAGATTTTTTTCACCGTTACTTTTTGCAGGTTCCTTTCCCAGCATCTCGATTTCGGCTCTCAAGATCCGGGCAGTCATCTTCTGCTCCATCCGAAGGATCGATTGTAAAGTAACGGTTCCGTCTTCCCGGATACATCTTCCCGCTGCCGCGCTGAATATTCCAAGGGTAAAAATCATCCCTTTATGTGTATTCACATGCCCGGTTGCCCGGTACATGGCTTCCTCCGCAAGCATTCCGGTCTTACGGATTTCGCGGAAAAGATCTTCCGGTGTACAGGTCAGCTGGTATCCCTGGTATGCCATTCTCACAAACCACGGATACAATGCCTCTGCACTTTTTTCAAAGGTCTGCACATCCATATCTGTGTGGGCACCACAGGAATATGGATCTACAAGCCCGGGCTTTGGAACCGTATAGACTTCCTCAAGCAGTGCCTGATACGCCATCCGGCCAATCGATTCTGCAAGGTATTCTGCTCTCTCCACTGCCTGATTCTTTCCCATACGGTTCTCCTTTTATATCCAATTACCAATAACCTGTAAGTTTTCCGATCAGAATTTAATCATCAAATTCAAACGGCTTGATCTGACGGACAACATCCATGATAGTACCGTCACGGCTTTCAATGACACCAACAACACGGTCTCCAAACTGTACCTTCTGTGGTTCCCCTGCGATAGAGTAAGCGATATCACGTAACTCTTCAATAGTCTTGAACGGAAGATCGACATCTTTCATTGCTTCGATCAGATCCTGTCTCTTCGGGTTGATCGCAATACCGTAATCTGTGATAACAACATCTACGCTTTCACCAGGTGTTGTAACAGTTGTTACATCTGTACAGATTGCCGGTGTTCTTCCCTGAAGAAGTGGTGCGATAACGATGGCACATTTTGCTCCGGCTGCTGTATCCGGATGTCCACCCTGTGCTCCTGTGATCATACCGTTGGAATCTACGACAACGTTACAGTTGAAGTGTACGTCAACTTCCAGAGCTGCAAGGATTACGAAGTCCAGTTTATTTACAACTGCACCCTTGTTGAACGGGTTCGCATACTCGCCTGCACTGATACGGAAGTGATGCAGATCTTTTACTGATTCTACAGCTGCAAGGTCGAAGTCCTGTGTATCCAGAAGTGCGTCTACCTGACCATTGATCAGAAGGTCACACATCGGCTTTGTAAGACCACCTACACCAAAACGCATACGGATATTTCTTTCTTTCATTACCTTTGCAAGTGAAATGGTGGATGCAATAGAAGCTCCGCCGACACCTGTCTGGTAAGAAAATCCGTCTTTGAAATATGGTGTATTTACAACAAACTGTGTACAGTAATCAGCCATCATCAGCTTTCTCATATCTGTGGTCGGTTTTGCCGCACCTGTTGCGATCTTCTTCGGATCACCGATCTGGTCAACTTCTACAACATAGTCCACTTTTGTCATGGAAATATGTGCCGGGAAGTTCGGGAACGGAACCATGCAGTCTGTGATTGCTACCACTTTGTTTGCATGGAATGCATCTGACATTGCGTAAGAAAGTACACCACAGTCAGATTTTCCACCGATACCACGGCAGTTACCGTATTCATCACAGGTCGGAGTTCCGATGAATGCGATATCGATCTGAGTTTCACCTGTTACCAGGGCACGTACACGTCCACCGTGTGAACGCATGATCGCAAGACCTTTTAATTTACCATTGGAAATGGCTTCTCCGATCTTTCCACGTACACCGGATGACTGGATGTTGGTGATCGTTCCATCTTCAATATATTCTACCAGAGGATCATGTGCTTTTCCAAGGGAACTTGCGCAAATGGTAATGTCTTTGATTCCCATATCATGGATTTCTTTCATTACCATATTTACAACGTAGTCACCTTCACGGAAATGGTGATGGAAGCTGACTGTCATACCGTCTTTGATTCCACATTTTACAAGGACATCATGGATGCTGTCTACCATCTTGCTTCCGTTGGAATTGATGACACATTCTACTTCCGGTCCGTGTTTTTTATAGACATGTCCGTCAAAATGATGCACACCCTGAAATACTTCTTTTCCTGTTACTTTTAAAATCTCTTCCGGGATATCTCTACCTACTGCGTTAATCATCTTATAAATCCCCCTTATACACACCTGAAGCTTTTGCAAGCTCGATTGTTCTCTTTGCTCCGTCATAGAAAGCGATATCGATCATCTTACCATCTACTGTAAATACACCGATTCCCTGTGCTTTCTTTGTATCAATTTCGCGGACAACTTTTTCTGCAAAAATGATATCTTTCTGTTTTGGTGTAAAGATCTCATGTACAATGTTGATCTGTCTTGGGTTGATGATGGATTTTCCATCAAATCCCATCAGGTGGATATTCTCAACATCCTGACGGAAACCATCCATATCATCAAGGTCTGTGTATACGGTATCAAAGCACTGTACACCAGCTGCTCTTGCTGCGATCACCATGTTCTGTCTTGCTCCCATGAGCTCGATTCCGGTTCCGGTGATGTGTGTCTGAAGGTCTTTGGTATAATCTCCACCAGAAAGGGCAATACCGAAAAGTCTTTCGGAAGATTCGCAAATGTCAAGTGCGCGCATGACACCACGTGCAGACTCGATCGCTGCCATGATCAGAACACTTCCTTCTTCACGTCCGAAATCTTTTTCAGCCTGGATAACTTCAGCTTCTACGACTTTTACATCCTGTGCGGACTCTGTCTTTGGAATACGGATTGCATCGCATCCACCTGCGACTGCACAGCGGATATCTTCTTTCCAGTAAGGTGTATCCAGTCCGTTGATTCTGACAACACGTTCGCATCCTCTATAGTTAATGGTCTTAAGTGCATGATAAAGAGAAAATCTTGCTGCATCTTTCTGGTTCTCTGCAACAGCATCTTCCAGGTCAAGCATGATAGAATCCGGTTTGTAAATATAAGGATCCTTGATCAGTCCCGGTTTCTGTGCATTTAAAAACATCATGGTTCTTCTAAGTCTTTTTTTATTCGGATTCATTATCTGATCGCACCTCCCCACGGTAAGTCTTCAATCTGTCCGATTGAACGATAAACAGCTGCTTCGATTCTTGCCTTGATTGTGCAGTCAAGCGCTCCTTTATCTACGATTGTAAGCTTTACATTATCGATTCCCAGATTATCAAGTGTCTCATAAGCGACCTTTCTGATCTGATTTCCATACTGATTGATTACCGCGCTTTCCAGTGAAAAATCAACTTTTCCTTCTCCGGCTTCTACTGTTACCTGGCAGTCACTGGATTCTAATGTTCCTGCAATTGCAGGTTTTTTGATTTCCATTCGTGCTTCCTCCTTAACATCCTTTTGCATTTGTATTTGCTTCGTTGTGTTTATCATAGGGCTCTTACCTTACAGGAACGTGAATAGTTTTCTTAATATTTGTTAAGATTCGCATATTTTTGCTGTTACAACCGGTCTTTCCAGTGCCTGTGAATTCATATTTACCCAGCGTTTCATATATATCCTGTCTTCTTTCCATTCAAAAGACACATGATCAAAAAAAGCCATCTCCGGATAACGCCATTCCATCATCAGCACATTTTCTGATTTCCAGTAAGCGCATGCGGCAATTTTCATTTCATCCATTTCATACTGATGATGCAGATATCCACCTGTCATAGAGGTTTTCCCATGGATCCAACAGTCAAGTCCTGCTTCTACAAAATGTGTTCCCCTGTTATCTTTCATCCAGAATGTTACTTTATCTTCTGAAAATTCCAGACCTGTTTTTTCTATTTTATCTTCATTCTCAAAAGGTTCCATTTCTATTTTCCGATTTCCTGAAATCAGTCTGTTACTGACGGATCTGTTTTTGTTTTCCAGAGACATTCTGAGTCCTTTATTTTTTAATACTTTCCACATCTTTTCAGAGAGATTTCTTTCTTCTTTCATCGGATTCAGAATTTCTTTTTGAATCAGTTCCGTCTCCAGGTAATTACTGTCTGCCGTAGTGATAGCAATTACCATATTTTGTTCCGGAACAATCGCACAGGTCTGTCCAAACATTCCATCTGCACACCAGATATCTCCTGTATGCGTCCAGTGAAAATTATATTCTTTTTCTCCTTCTTTTCTTGGCTGTGGATCTTTTTTGCCTAGTGCGAGATCCACCCACTCAGGATTTAACAACTGTTTTTCATCCCATTTCCCATGACTCAGATACAGTAACCCAAACCGGGCAATTCCTTCTACCGTAATGCTCACACCATTTCCACCTGAACAGATTCCTTCCGGACTTTCTCCCCAGCTAAACTTCTCCAGACCAATATACGGTGCCAGTTCTTCTTCGATCAATTGATGGCATGTTTTTCCTGTAACACGCTGTACGATCGCTGACGTAATATAGGAATTCCCACTTGAATACATAAATTCACTTCCTGGCTCCTTTACAAACGGTACTTTAAAATATGCATCCAGCCAGCTGGTCTTTAATGGTCTCCATTCATTTCCACCTATACTTCTTTCCTGTCCACTACGCATCGTAAGCAAATTCCGTATTGTAAGCTTCTGAAGATATTCATTTGCTCCCTCCCGATATTCCGGAAAATAATCAAGTACCTTATCCTCCAATTTTATAAGTCCTTTTGTATAAGCAATTCCTGCCGCTGTATTTGTAAAACATTTTGTAAAAGAATGTACAATATGCGGAATTTCTTTACGATACGGTTCGTTATATGCTTCAAATATTACTTTATTGTTTTTCAAGATCATAATTCCATGGATCTCTGCTTCTCTTTTTTCCATCTCATTCAGAAAATTAATAATATACTCTGATGATACACCTTCATCTTCCGGTGTTGAATAGGTTAATTCTGTGTTCATACTGTCACCTCATCTATCTTTATTTTAAACTGGAAACGGGGGACAGAATTTTGTCCCCCTTTGTTATACCTAACTCTTTTCTGTCTTTTAAAAGAACGGGAATACCAATGGAAGAATTCCTACACAGCATATAAAGCTGATAATAACCAATGGCCATCCAAATTTTGCAAAGTCAGTAAATTTTAAGTTTGTAAAAATCATTAATGTCTGATTTGTTCCTGATGCGATTGGTGTCAGGAAAGAACATCCTGCTCCGATTGCAATTGCAAGAACAATTGCCTGTGGGTTTGCTCCCATTGATTCTGCAATAGAGATTCCAATCGGGGCAAGTACTCCTGCTGTTGCCATATTATTCATAAACTGTGTTGCAATTGCTGACCCAAGGAACAGTACAGCTGTAATCAGATACAAATTATGTGTATCTCCAAGAATGCTCAGCACAATGGATCCAAACACCTCTCCAAGTCCACTGTTTTTCATAACTGCAATGATCAAATTGATACCTGCACAGAAAAGTACCATATCTACACCAAATGAAGTGATTACTTCTTTTGGTTTTACAACGGTTGTAAGAACCGAAATCGCAATCAGTGCATATCCAATAAAGTTCGGATTCACTGTAATATCTGTAAGTGAATCCAAAATCAGAGCAAGTACAAACAGAAGGAAACTGATTCCTACAACCATCTGTTTCTTTTTCATCTCAGGTGTAATTTCTGTAGCTGCCTCTATCTCTGAATTACTTGGCACTGTTTCCTCATAAGACGGGCACCAGCGGTTCATCATGATCATATAGATTCCACCCAGAATAAAAATCGGGATACCTACCCATGCAAAATCAAACATGCCAAAAAGAGAAAGCCCGGCTTCTTCAAGTGCCGTATTTGCATAAATATTTGTCGGTGTTCCAATCAGTGTACAAGCTCCACCTAAAGTACTTGCATAGATTACGAATAAAATCATTTTGGAATGACTGATCTTATTTTTCTTGGCAATACTGAAAATCACTGGTAAAAATGCCATTGCAACATAACTGTTCTGCAGAACGAATGATACCAGTCCTGATGCCAGATATAGAATTGCAAAAATTAACATTTCTTTTTTCTTTCCACTTACATTACCAGTTAATTTATCTAAAGCATTTCCCATTACAATATCAAGCCCTGTTGCAGCAATCATTCCTGAGAACATACATATAATTGCCATCAAATGAAAACTTGAACTGCTTAACACGGCATATACACCATCCGCATCCATTGTTCCTGTAAATACAACGATCGGTGCCATGATCAAAAAACAAAACCAGTTTGGTAATTTGGGCGTTGCAAGAACTGCAACGAAAACTATTAATGTCAGGATCGCTCCTATTGTAGCCATACTCATCTTTCTTTTCCTCCGTATCCATATACAATAAGCTTTTCGGAGTGCGCTTTTCCAAAAACTCTCATTCTTCTCTTATATGATGTTTACCGGCTCATCACGTTAATCTTATTATAATTGTCTGTTGCTTTTTTCACCAATGCCAAAAGAAAATAGGGGTATAGTTTCATGCTATGCCCCTATTTCTCCATTTATTATTTTCTCTTTCAAAACAGATATACAGTACTTTTCCTGTCTGGAAAGGATTTTATTTTTCAAATAAATAATACCTGTTTTCGTCTTTTTTACCTTGTTTTTTCCAATGCAAAAAAAATCAATATCTTTTGTATTTGTTATGTATGGAAGAAATACTTCTGATATAAAACAGAATCCCATTCCTCGCTCCAAGGTCTGCATTGCAAGCATCGAACTGTTTACGATCATCTTTGGCTTCAATTCTTTTCCATATTCTTCAAATATCTGATCGATCTCTTGTCTGACATAACAGGAATTGTCCTGGATAATAAACTCATTCGGCATCATCGAAATATCCATCCATGGATATTTTTCACCTTCTCTTTTTTCTGCTTTCTGAAGCATCATATACTTCTTTGGAACTGCAAGTAACATATAATCTTCTACAATAAAATCAAATACGATAGAAGAATCCTTTTCACTCAGATCCGGCCCTATTGCCAAGTCATAGGTCCTGTTTTTTAAGCCTGTCAGGATTTCCTTAGCCATGACATTTGAAAATGTTGCTTTACACCCGATGTATTTTTTACTGATCTTCTCCTGAACTTCCATTGCCAGCAAAAGGCTGGCACTTAAAGACATACATATGTGTATTTCCTGTTCTTCTGATAGTTGAAGTTCCTTTAGTCTATGTTCCATTGTGCTGTTTAAACGTTTGATTTCTTTTCCATACTCAACATAAATTTTGCCAGCCTCTGTCAGACTGATTCCATTCGATTTCCGCTCGAAAAGTAAAATTCCAAGTTCCTGTTCCAGACTGGATATAAATCTGCTGAGTGATGGTTGTGAAATATATAAAAGTTCAGCGGCTTTTGAAATACTTTTGCATTCTGCAACCGCTAAAACATAGGTAAACGATTTTAAATCATCCATTTTTATCCTCCCGTGATCTCAGTAAACAGATTGTAAGCTTTTATATTTTAAAAGCGCAAGATTAGTACAACTTATCGAAATTTCTTTGATTTCAGGGCATGCTAAATGGGCTACTGGAATTCGGATTATACTAAAAAGCTCTTAATTCTCTTGAACCCCGGTTTCAAATATGCTACAGTGAACTACTCGGCAACTAAGTTACCAGAGCATCTGAATTCTGGCGGGATACCGCCTTTTTTCAGGGTGCGTCCATGACACCAATACTGCTTACCTTTCGGCTATGCAGCTACTTTTATTATTTCTGGATTTTTTAGTCCAGTTATGGACAGTTTCTTCTGCTTTCCGGATACGGAAAGATATTTCCGCAGGATATTGAAGGCGCCTACTGCATCTGCATTAAATCTTTCTCCATTGGTTATATACATGCCCCGCTCTTTTCGATTTGACGCTTCTGCATATCTTTTTGATACTTCTGGTGATAACGGGCTGCACTGGCTTGTATAAC
Source organism: Allocoprococcus similis (assembly GCF_054660775.1). NCBI lineage: Bacteria > Bacillati > Bacillota > Clostridia > Lachnospirales > Lachnospiraceae > Allocoprococcus > Allocoprococcus similis. The sequence continues at coordinate 1,546 of NZ_BAAHSG010000006.1, read as the reverse complement.
TTTCTTCCTGTTTTATCAATTGTATTCCATACAGTTTCAGTTTATAGTCCAGCATGATGTACAGCCTGTCATATGGCAGTCCGTGAAACTTTTGGTTGATCTTATGCCCCATATCTTTTTCTTTACGAATATTTCGGATATCCCCCACAACCACACAGTGGATATCTTCTTTTCTGCAATATTCTGCAATCCATCTGGTCGCTTTGTGAAAGTAGTCTTTTACTGCATTCTGCTTTTTCCTATATAGTCTCTGGATATGTTTTGATGATTTTGGATATTTTATCCCTTTTTTCGATTGCTGCGCATACCATACAGACTGTACTCTGGCTATCTCTTTATGAAAGTATCTTTCCAGAGAAAGATATTTTCTTCCCAGAATAAAAGTCCTTCCATTTCCTGAATCATAACAGGTCATCAAATTGTGAAGACCAAGATCAATAGATAAATAATGTCCATTCTGGGAAAGCTGCTCTGGTTCTTCAATCTCATAGATAACGATAAGGTCACATTTTTCATTTTTCGGTGGATAGATCCGCAGCTGTTTTATATGATCCATGTCCCTGAAAATCTTATTTTCAAGATATAGAAATTTTTCATGGATCCCATATGTTTCTTCCATATAGCTTTTCAGATCCTTTGGCAGAGACAGCCGCAGCTGGTCTGAACCTTTCTCATGCCGGATTCCCATCTGCATGTATGTAACAGGTATATTGTCCTGTTTAAAACGGGGCGGATTTGGTTCTTTGATTCCTCCGGTCTTTTTCAGGACATAAAAAGATTTCCATGCTTTGTCCAGCTGTTTACAGGTTTCCTGCGCTGTCTGTGACGGAAGTTGTCTGTACCACAGATTTCCTTTATGTGCTTTTTTCTGATAGTACCAGTCAGGATACTTTTCCAGTCCCAATTCTTTATAATGATGACGTTCATAGTTGCAGATATTCCAGAGTTTGGAAGCTGCATAACACATATGTCCTATGATATTGGAATATTCCGGCCGAATTTTTATAGATGTTCTGTGCGACAGTAGCATTCTTCTTCCCCCTAGACATTCTTGTAGATGGAGATTTACATTCCATCTTGAATTAATACGACTTGCTCTGATGTTCAATATAATGGCGGATATTTTCTTCAGATACAGATCCGATTGTTTCCACATAATAGGAATGATTCCACAGCTCTCCTTTCCATAGCTGGTTTCTTATTTCCGGAAAACGTTCGAACAGTTTTCTTCCAGTGATTCCCTTCAGATACTTAACGATTGCTGTTATGGACAACTTCGGTGGAGCAGATACAAAGCAGTGGACATGATCCCCTTCACCACATTCGAATAGATGGACGGTAAATCCCTTATCCGCAGCAATCTGCTGCACCAGTTCCTGAAGATATTCCTCGATTTCTGGTTTTAATATCTTTCGCCGGTATTTCACCGACCATACCATATGGTAATTGATATTACACACGCAAGTCCTATAATGTATAAGTTTTTCTTTCATACACATAGTATAACATGAGACTTAAATGAAAAATTAATTTCCAGCTGTAGATT